>JANQJG010000025.1 GCA_028281785.1 Rhodospirillales bacterium | reverse complement strand
GCCCATGCCCGTTCGAACGTGGTTGATCAGGCTGCGCAAGGTCGTCTCGAAGAAACGGTTATGCGCCCCCGCAACCACTGCCAAGTGAAAGGCGAAGTCAGCGTCCACACTCGGCTTGCTCTCCTCGACAAGCCGTTCGAGAGCCGCCGCAGCCCCAACAATGGCGGCTACGTCGTCCTCGCTGCGGTTGGCGGCAGCGAAGTAGGCGGCCTCGCCCTCCAGCGAGATTCGGAAGATGAAGCAGCGTTGGACATCGGCGAGGCTTCCCAGCGGCAGGAACCGCAGTTTTGTCTGGTCACCAACGCCGATAACGAAATAGCCGATCCGCTCGCGCGACACGATCACCCCGTCCTCGCGCAGCGCCGCCAGGGCTTCGCGGATGACCGGCCGTGACGCCTGGAATTCGGCGGCAAACTCGGCCTCGGCCGGAAGTTTGCTGTCCATCGGATACTGCCCGGTCGCGATCCGCTGATAGATCAAATCGTAGATCTGGTCGCTAAGCTTCGTTCGGCGGACCGGCGAGGCCGTCAGGGCAGCGCTGGAAAGCGTATCTTCCATATGGCCAGTTTACGGCGCAAAACCTGTCTGGACAAAGGGTATCGTGGTGACGAGGCGCTTTGCCACGTGGATTTCCGCTGGAGGCACGTCTGCTGCAAACACAATCTAATCCATCTCATACGAAATCCTCTCCAAAGCGGAAGATAGGCCGTTCCAAAGCGGAAGATAGGCCGTCGCGAATCAAACACGGTCTTTGAGTGGATGCGGTGGGTGAGTATCCCCACGTTCTGGACCCTGAAAGCGGCATGTAGGTGATCCGGCGCATCGGCGGTTACGCATCGGCGACAGGCCCCCCCGGGTGCCAGGCCAGCTCAGGCGCGAGCCCTCAAGAATGGTCACCGCGGCGGTCGCCAAAAAATCCGTCCGCATCCCAAACCCATCATAATCACCTCAAATCAACCCCGGCAGAAACCGAGACCGTCCACACCTGACAACGCCATTGACATGAACGATCGCTCGCATGCTATTGTAAACCGCTATACTAAACCGCTTTACAAGAGGCGTATGTGAGCCACGCCAAGGTCCCAAGCCTGAAAGATGTCGCGAAAGCCGCCGGCGTGTCGGTGACCACCGTATCGCGTTTTCTCAACGGAACGCTCAAGCTCCCCTCGGGAACACAAAAACGCGTCGACGACGCGATCAGGACGCTCAACTATCAACCTAACCCGCATGCGCGCAGGCTGAGCCGGGGCCGTTCCGACACCATTGGCCTCGTGGTTCCCGATATCGCCAATCCCTTTTTCGCGACCCTCGTTGCGGCCGTGGAGGAGGAAGCGGATCGAAAGGGTTTGACCGTTTCCCTTCACGCGACGCTCAACCGGCCCGGCCGTGAGGTTATCTATCTGAACCTGATCGAGCGGAACCACATCGATGGCTTGATCTTCGTCACCAATCATCCCGATGACGGTCAGCTTGCAGCCCTTATCAATCGGACGGGGAAAGTCGTCGTTGTCGACGAGGACGTCCCCGGCGCGAAGGTCCCGAAACTGTTCTGCGACAACTTGGCGGGCGGATATCTGGCCGGGTGTCATCTGGCTGAAAATGGACATCGAAACGTCCTTTTTGTTGGAGAGAGCGAAGAAATGGTCAGCGCGCGCCGCCGTTTCGATGGCATGGCGCGGGCGCTCCATGAGCGCTTCGGCAATGACGCCAAGCCGATACGCTGTTCAGGCGAATACACGATCGAGCACGGACGGAAAGCGGCACAGCGTTTTTTGGAGGAGGGACGACCCGCAACGGCGATTTTCGCCAGTTCGGATGAAATTGCCATCGGTCTGATCGAAGTGTTCCTGGCCCAGAATGTGTCGATCCCGGGGGATGTCTCGGTCATCGGTTTCGATGATGTTGGGCCCATGCATCTTTTTGGTCCGCCGCTGACGGCGGTACGCCAGCCTGTTCGGGAACTCGGCCGGCAGGCGTTGGATGTTCTCTTGGAAACAAACTGGGAGGAAGCGGAGCCTATTGCCTCCGAAGAACTGCTGCCAGTCAAAATCGTGGTGCGGCAATCCGTCGCACCGCCCTCGACCATGTACGAGTAACCGACGAGAAGAGAGGAGAAGGGGAGTGATCATGATCTCGAAGACTACACGACGCAAGATACTTACGGCTCTCGGCATCGCCGTCTTGACCGGACTTGGCGGGACCGCCTCGGTTCACGCGCAGGACGCAAAGACGTTCGCGCTTGTGCAAATCAACCAGCAGGCCCTGTTCTTCAACCAGATGAATGAAGGGGCACAGAAAGCCGCCGATGCCACGGGCGTAAAGCTCGTCATCTTCAACGCCAACAACGATTCGGCGGCCCAGAACAGCGCCATCGAAACCTATATCCAGGAAGGCGTCGACGGCCTTGCCGTGGTCGCGATCGATGTCAACGGCATCATGCCCGCGGTCAAGCAAGCCGCGGATGCCGGCATCCCGGTGGTGGCGATTGACGCCATCCTTCCGGACGGTCCGCATAAGGCGCAGATTGGCGTCGACAACGCCACGGCCGGCGCCGACATGGGCAAGTACTTCCTCGACTTCGTCAAAAACAACACGGGCGGCAAGGCAAAAATCGGCATCGTGGGGGCGCTCAATTCCTACATCCAGAACGTTCGCCAGCAAGGCTTTGAAAGTGTCATCAAGGATGCCGACGGCATTACCGTAGCCAATGTCGTCGATGGGCAGAACGTGCAGGACATCGCCCTTTCCGCCGCGGAAAACCTGATCACCGGCAATCCCGACCTGACCGCGATCTATGCGACGGGCGAGCCTGCCCTTCTCGGCGCGATCGCGGCCGTCGAAAGCCAGGGCAAGCAGAATTCGATCAATGTGTTCGGCTGGGACCTTACGGCCCAGGTCATCAAGGGGATCGATGACGGCCATGTGATTGCCATTGTGCAGCAAGATCCTGCCGCCATGGGAGCCGCCGCCATCGACTCTCTGAAAACGCTCACCGAAGGCGGAAGCGTCAAGGCGCAGATCGATGTTCCCGTCACCATCGTGACAAAGGAAAACGTCGACCCCTACCGCGCCGTATTCAAGTGACGATGAGCGGACGACAGCAAGACATCGTCGCCGATACCGGGAGGGCACCGCCCTCCCGGTCAGACGCGGAGGAAGGCGAGCGGAAAAAGCCGCACATCGAGTTGAGAGGGATTCGCAAGGCCTTCGGCTCGGTTGAAGCACTCCGCGGCGTCGATCTCGATATCCATCGTGGCGAATGCCTCGGGCTGGTCGGGGACAATGCGGCCGGCAAATCGACGCTGACCAAGATCCTCTCGGGAACCTACATCCCCGACAGCGGCACGATCGCCATCGACGGGCAAGCCGTCCGGTTTTCCGGGCCATCCAGCGCGCGCAAGCGCAACATCGAAATGGTGTTTCAGGATCTGAGCCTCTGCGACCATATCGACGTCGTCGGCAATCTCTTTCTGGGACGCGAGATAACCAGAGGTCCATTCCTCGATGGACGGACGATGCTAGCGGAAGCGCGCGAGATGCTGGATGCGCTCGATATCCGCATCCCCAGACTCACGGCCAAGGTCGCCCAGCTCTCGGGCGGTCAGCGCCAAACGATCGCGATCGCCCGTGCCGCGTCCTTCAATCCCAAGGTGCTCATCATGGACGAGCCGACCTCAGCGCTCGCCGTCGCCGAGGTCGAGGCCGTGCTCTCCCTCATCAATCGGGTGAAGGCGAGCGGCGTCGCCGTAATTCTGATCACCCACCGGCTGCAGGACCTGTTCCGCGTCTGCGACCGCGTCGCCGTCATGTACGAGGGCACGAAGGTCGCCGAACGCGAGATCGCCGACACCGACCTTCAGGACCTTATTGGACTTATCGTTGGCGAGGGCGCCAAGTCATGACCGTCTACACCGAACGAAACCAGGGTTCGGCGCTCGCCGATTTTCTTGCCGAAAACGCGCAGGTCCTGTCGATCGCGTTCTTCTTCGTGATGTGCCTTGTCTTCTTTTCGGTCTTCACCGACACCTTTCTGACCATCGGCAACTTCCTCAACGTGTTGCGGCAGGCCGCGCCCATTCTGATCGTTGCGGTCGCGATGACCTTCGTGATCATTACCGCCGGCATCGATCTTTCGGTCGGGTCGCAGGTGGCGCTCATCAACGCCGTCGCGGCCATCGCCCTGGCCGCGGGCTTTGCGTGGCCGGTGGTTGTGATCGGCATGCTCGTATTCGGCGGGCTCGTGGGCCTGATGCAGGGGTGGTTCGTCGCCTATCAGGGCATCCCCGCCTTCATCGTGACGCTCGCCGGCCTGTCGATCCTGCGCGGCATCGCGCTTTACCTGACAAAGGGGTATTCGATCCCGATCAACAACGTGCCGGGCTTCTTCGAGATCGGACGTGGGACCCTGTTCGGCGCGCCAGTGCCGGCGATCATTGCCGTGGCCATTGCGATCCTCGGTTACATCGTTCTCACCGCGACAAAATACGGCCGCCAAGTAACCGCGGTCGGGTCGAACACGGAAGCCGCGCGCCGGGTCGGCATGCCCGCGAAGTGGACGATCGCCTCCGTTTACGTCATCGCGGGGGTGGCCTCGGCGGTTGCCGGCATCCTGCTCGCCGCGCGCCTCGGATCGGGTTCGTCGAACGCGGCAGTCGGCTTTGAGCTTCAGGTGATCGCTGCCGTGGTGCTCGGCGGCACGTCCCTCATGGGCGGACGCGGCACGATCCTCGGCACCATTCTCGGGACCTTGACGATCGCCGTTATCGGCAATGGGCTGATCCTCATGCACATATCGCCGTTTTTCACGCAAATCGTTACGGGCGCGATCATCCTCGTCGCGATCTGGCTCAATACGCGCATTTTCACGACGAATTTCCGCTTCGGCAAGCGCAAGGCGGCGTGACGGCCATGACCGATTCTTCCATTAGAAGCGAATTGTCCGAAGCGCATCTGCGTTCCGGCAAGGTCATGACCGTGAACGGGCCGATTCCGGCGGAAGAGCTGAGCGTGACGCTGATGCACGAGCATGTTCAGAATAACTGCCGCTGCTGGTGGCATCGGCCCCGTGCCCCCGAACGGCAATATCTGGCATCCGAGCCGGTGAGCATCGAAATTCTGTCGGAACTGCGGCAGGATCCGTTCGTGAATCTGCACAATATCGCGCTCGACGACGAGCCGCTCGCCGTTGAAGAGCTGAAACACTTCACCGCGGTCGGAGGCCGCACCGTCGTCGATCCCACCTGTCGGGGTATCGGACGAAATCCAAGGGCGCTGCAGCGCGTTTCCGCCGCAACCGGCCTCCAGATCATCATGGGAGCGGGCTATTATCTCGCCTCCTCCCATCCCCCGGAATTGACCGGGATGAGTGTCCGCGACATTGCCGATGAGATCGTCCGCGAGGCGGCGGTGGGCGTCGACCAAACGGGCGTGAAGATCGGGCTCATTGGCGAGATCGGCGTCTCCTCCGATTTTACGGCGGAAGAGGAGAAGTCTCTGCGCGGCGCGGCGCAGGCGCAGGTGCGCACCGGCTTGCCGCTGATGGTGCATCTGCCCGGCTGGTTCCGGCTGGGCCATCGGGTGCTCGACATCATTGTCGAAGAAGGGGCGGATCCGCGCCATACCGTGCTTTGCCACATGAACCCCTCCCATGACGATTTCGCCTATCAGAGCGAGCTTGCCGCGCGCGGTGCCTTCATCGAATACGACATGATCGGCATGGATTTCTTTTACGCCGATCAGCAAGCGCAATGTCCGAGCGACGACCAATCCGCCCGCGGCATCGTCAGGCTCGTCGAGGCCGGTTTTCTCGACCGCATCCTGCTTTCCCAGGACGTTTTCCTGAAGATGACACTCCGGAAATACGGCGGTAACGGCTATGCCTTCGTCATCCGGCACTTCCTGCCACGCCTCAAGCGGCACGGACTGGACGACGCGGCGCTCGACGCGATGATGCGGGACAACCCACGCTCCGTCTTTCACACCCGGGCGTAAAGCTAGAACATGTCTCGCCCGTACATTTCGGAATAGAGCGATATGCCAGAAACAAAAAGAGTTCTTCTCGTCGGCGAGAGTTGGATGACCTCGGCGACGCACTACAAGGGTTTCGACCAGTTCGGCAGCGTGACCTTCCATCTGGGAGCCGAGCCGCTGGTCAAGGCGTTGAACGGCAGCGCGTTCGACTTGACCTATATGAAGGCGCATGAGGCCGTCGATGCGTTCCCCTACGAGATGGAAGGGCTCGATGCCTATGACGCGATCATCCTCTCGGATATCGGCTCCAACTCTTTCCTGCTGCCGCCGGAGGTTTGGTTACACTCCCGCACTGTTCCGAACCGGCTAAAGCTCATCAAGGCCTGGGTCGAGAGAGGCGGCGGGCTGCTTATGGTGGGTGGCTATTTCTCGTTCCAGGGCATCGACGGCCGGGCGCGCTGGCGCAAAACGCCGGTCGAGGACACGTTGCCCGTGACCTGCTTGCCCTACGATGATCGCGTCGAAATCCCGGAAGGCGCGACGCCCGAGATCGTCGCGCCCCGCCATCCGATCATGCAGGGCCTCGATGGGGACTGGCCGTTGCTGCTCGGCGTCAACGAGGTGGAGGTGCGGAAACGGGCGGAGGTCGAGGTCGTCGCGCGGCTTCCGGAAGAACACGGGGGGCATCCGCTGCTGGTTCTCGGCGCCTTCGGCCAGGGACGCACGGTTGCCTGGACATCGGACATCGGGCCGCATTGGCTTTCGCCCGCTTTCTGTGACTGGGAAGGGTACGCCCGTCTTTGGAAAAACATCCTTGGCTGGCTGACCAAGTCGGCTGGCTGACGCCAGTCCCTAGCGGGAGGCAAGGATGTCGGCGATTTCTTCGGTGGTCGGAAAGGCGGACAAGGTCCCATGTCGCCCTACCGTGATGGCCGCCGCGCGCGCAGCGTCCTCGACCGCCCGCTTGTCGAGAGTCATCTTGCGCAGACATGACGAAGCAAGGGCGACGGCCATGAATGTATCGCCCGCGCCCGTCGTATCGACCACGCGGCATTTGGCGGCGGCAACCGAGAAAACACCTCCTTCGGTCGCCAGCATCGCCCCTTCGCCGCCGAAGGTGAGCACGACCTGCTTGACGCCCGCGGCCATGAGGCGTCGCGCCGCCGCCTTGCCGGTTGTTCCGGTGAGCATGCGGGCCTCGCCCTCGTTCAGAAAGGCGATATCGATCAGGCCCCATAACTCCGTGAAGAAGGGCCTTACCGGGGACGGATTGAATGCGGTTGTGAGGCCGCGTGCCCGAACTTCCTCTAGGACGCCGCGCGTCGTCGCATCGGTCAGGTTCCCCTGGAGTACGGCAAGATCGCCCGGTCCGGCGGCGCCGAGCGCGTCGAGGGCATGGCGCACCGACAGATTCCGGGCGGCTTCCGTCGTCGTGACGATGGAATTCTCCCCGTCGGGAGTCGTGAGGACCATGGAAAAGTCGCTGGTTCCACCCGGCAATGTCACCAACTCGCTTCGAACGGCTTCCTTGGCGAGTCGTCGGCGAATGCTATCGGCGCGAAAGTCGTTGCCGATGGCGGCGATCAGGCTGGTGGGGAATCCGCAACGCGCCATGACGATGGCTTGGTTGGCGCCCTTGCCGCCAAGGTCTCGCGATTGCTGCTTGCCGAGGATCGAGGCCCCGGCTATCGGCATTTCGGCCACCGCGATCGTTTCGTCTATGGTGACATTCCCGATGACGTAAGAGTGCATGATGAGAGCTTCCGAAAAGGGTGAAGAGAGTGCAGCGGATTTCAGACAAGGATCAAAACGCAATAGGGGAGATATTCGGGGCTGACAAGGTCGCGATCGGTGTCGTCCATTGCCCGGCGTTTCCCGGTGCGCCGCGATACAAGGGCGCGAGCATGGAATCGATTTACGACACCTGTATGCGCGATGCGCAAGCCTATGTCGAGGGCGGCATGCATGGGTTGATCGTCGAGAACCATGGCGACATCCCTTTCTCGAAGCCGGAAGACATCGGCCCCGATACCGCGGCTTTCATGTCCGTGGTGACCGACCGGATCGCGCGCGCGGTGGATGTTCCCCTCGGCATCAACGTGCTTGCCAATGCCCCGATCCACGCCTTTGCCATCGCCATGGCTGGAAGGGCGCGCTTCATACGGGTGAACCAGTGGGCGAACGCCTATGTCGCCAACGAAGGCTTCATGGAAGGCCGCGCGGCGGAGGCCATGCGCTACCGTTCCATGCTCCGCGCCGACGCTATCAAGGTTTTCGCGGACAGCCATGTGAAGCATGGCAGTCACGCGATCGTCGCCGACCGTTCGATCCCGGAGTTGACGCGCGATCTGGCCTTCTTCGATGCCGACGCGGTGATCGCGACCGGTCACCGCACGGGCGACTCTGCGACCATGGACGAAATCGAGGAAACGGGCTCGGCCACCCATCTGCCGGTCTTGGTCGGCTCGGGTGTGACAAAGGACAATGTGGCCGAGATCCTCAAGCGGACGAATGGCGTGATCGTCGCCTCTTCGCTGAAGCGGGGAGGCGTGTGGTGGAATCCCGTCGACGTGGGACGCGTGCGCGAGCTCATCGAGGCGGCGGAACCGGTGTTGAAGGGTTGAGGCATGCCGTCCGAGACCTTGTCGGAACAGATTCTGCGCGAAAACGAAGCGGTGCTCGGCGAAATGCTCAGACACCGCTTCATCGAGGACATCAAGGCGGATGCCTTGCCCAGGCCGGCCTTTCACCGATACCTGGTCTATGAGGGGGCCTTCGTCGACACCGCAATCGCGATCTTTGCCTATGCCGTCGCCAAGGCGGAAACGATCGACCAGAAGCGTTGGCTCATCGGTGTTCTGGACGCGTTGGCGAACGAGCAGATCGCCTATTTCGAGCGGACTTTCGCCCGCCTTGGGATCGTGGAAAACGACCACGCGGCGGGAATGCCCGAAGTCGAGTCATTTCGCGCGGGAATGCTGGACATCGCTCGGACCGGTGCTTTTCTCGACATCATCGCGGCGATGTTCGCGGCCGAATGGATGTATTGGACTTGGTGCCAGGAGGCGGCGCAGAAGACCGTCCGCGATCCGTTGCTCGCGGAATGGATCGACCTGCATGCTAATGCGGCATTCGCCAAGCAGGCGATGTGGCTGAAGCTGGAACTGGATACCGCCGGCGAGAGGATGCGGGACGAAGAGCGGGCACGATTGAGCGGAATCTTCGAGCACGCGATGAGGCTCGAGATAGATTTTCACCACGCGCCCTATTCATGACGCGGCGGCGCGTGACCGGAAGGAAGACGGCGTTGTGACACAGGCTTCAGCGGCTTGGGGCTTGGGTGTCTGGGGGCCGAGCCCGGTGACTTGAACCGCTGTATGTTCCGTTCTCGTCTTCGAACAGGCTGATGTGAATTCTCAACCCGCTATGCCCATACTGGGCTTGCGCGCGAGCTTGGCGTCATGTGAGCAGCATGACGCAGGCGGCGTAGCGCCGATCTGGTCACGCGCATTTCGCAAGTCTCGGACTGCGTGGCTGGCGCAAGCTGGAGGATCCCCAGACGTCGCGACCAATATCGTCAACTACGCCCGTACCATCGCCGAGCGCTTGTTGTTCCGCGAGGGACTCTCATGCCCTGCCTGGCCCCTCCAGAAACGACACCGCCCCCGACTGCGCACTAGGCTGTGGTGACAAATTAATTATTTTAGCCACAGCATGATACTTGCGATTTTGACGAACCCGAGGAAATTGGCGGCGAGTTTGTCGTAGCGGGTGGCGATACGCCGCCATTGCTTGAGCCTTGCGAAGAACCCTTCGATACCCCAGCGCTGTTTGTATGCGAGAACATCATAGGCGTGTTGGTATTTGCGATGTCGGCGGGGCGGGATGACGGGTTCGCCGCCTTGCTCAAG
>JANQJG010000022.1 GCA_028281785.1 Rhodospirillales bacterium | reverse complement strand
CTCACCTCGCTGCGGATCTGCCCGTAATGCCGGGCGCCGATGGCCATCAGCCGCTCCCCCACATTGGCCCCGGCGCTCACGCGCATGCGCAGGCCCTCCTGCGGGTTCTGATGCACCATGCCCCAGTCGGTGCGCATCAATCGGCGGCGCGCCGACTCCGGCACCCGGTAGATATCCACCGCGTCCCCGTCCCGGGTCGTGTAGGTCACCGAGCCGGAACTCGGCTCGAGGCTGCCGGCCAGGCAGTTGAGCAGGGTCGTCTTGCCGGAGCCGGACTCACCCACGACGCCCAGAACCTCCCCCGGCCAAAGCTCGAAGGTGACGTTCCGGCAGCCCACGATCTCGCCGTAGAATTTCGTCAACTCACGGGACGAGATCAGCGGCCGGTCCGGCGCGGCTCCCGGCGGGTCGAAAAGCGTTTCGGCGGCCACGTCCATCGTCGCTATCCCCTTACTCGTCTCTCTCGTCGTCCGTGAACGAAGTGCCGGCCTGCGGGCCGCGATGGCCCTCGGCCCGGCGGGCCTCGCAGTAATCGGTATCGGAACAGACATACATATGCCCGCCCTTGTCGTCGGTGATCACCTCGTCGAGATAGCTGTCTGTGGCCCCGCAGAGGGCGCAGCAGTCCTCCCAGGTCTGGACCTCGAAGGGATAGTCCTCGAAATCCAGGCTCTTGACCGGGGTGTAGGGCGGCACCGCATAGATGCGCTTCTCACGGCCGGCGCCGAAAAGCTGCAGGGCCGGCATCCGGTCCATCTTGGGATTGTCGAATTTCGGAATCGGCGAAGGCGCCATCAGATAGCGGTCGTTCACCAGAACCGGGTAGTTGTAGGACGTCGCGATCTGCCCGAAGCGGGCGATGTCTTCATACAGCCGCACATGCATGCCCCCGTATTCCTGGAGCGCGTGCATCTTCCGCGTCTCGCGCTCGCGCGGTTCCAGCCAGCGCAGGGGTTCGGGGATCGGCACCTGGTAGACGAGGATCTGATCGTCCTTGAGCGGCTCCTCGGGCACCCGGTGGCGGGTCTGGATGATCGTCGCCTCCGCCGTCCGGGTCGTCGTTTCGACCCCGGCCGTGCGCGCGAAGAAGCGGCGGATGCTGACGGCGTTCGTCGTGTCGTCGGCGCCCTGGTCGATGACCTTGAGCCGATCCTCCGGCCCGATCACCGAGGCCGTGACCTGGATGCCGCCGGTCCCCCAGCCATAGGGCAGCGGCATCTCCCGGCTGCCGAAGGGCACCTGATAGCCCGGCACCGCCACCGCCTTCAGGATGGCGCGGCGGATCATCCGCTTGGTCTGCTCGTCGAGATAGGCGAAGTTGTAGCCGCCGGTGGCGGCCGAGGTGCCTACGGCGGCTGTTGCTGTCTGGCTCATTCCGCCGCCTCCCGGGCCGCGTCCGCTGTGGCCTTTTCCTTGGCTTCGGCTTCCTCGGCCCGGGCTTTCGCCTCGGCCTCCGCCCGCAGGTTGCGGATCAGGACGAGCTCGCCCTGGAAATCCACATAGTGTGGCAGCTTGAGATGCTGCAGGAAGCCCGAGGCCTCGACATTGTCGCTGTGCATCAGCACGAACTCCTCGTCCTGGGCCGGCGCCGTCGCGTCCTCGCCCAGCTCGTGACAGCGCAGGGCGCGGTCGACCAGGGCCATGGCGATCGCCTTCCTTTCGCAATGGCCGAAGGTCAGCCCGTATCCCCGCGTGAACTGCGGTGGCTCCTTGGCCGACCCTTTGAACTGGTTGATGGACTCGCACTCGGTGACCGTGATCTCGCCGATCTCGATGGGAAAGCCGAGCTCCTCGGGCACGATCTCGACGCTGACCTCGCCCATGCGGATCTCCCCGGCGAAGGGATGATTGCCGCCGAACCCGCGTTGCGTCGAATAGCCCATGGCCAGCAGGAAGCCCTCATCGCCACGGGCGAGGTTCTGCAATCGGACATCGCGCTCGGCCGGGAAGGCGATGGATTCACGGGTCAGGTCGCCGCTGGGTTCCCGATGCTCTCCCTTCTCCTCGCGCTGGATCAGCCCCTCATGGTTGAGGATTTCGAGGACCCTCGGAACCGGGCCGTTGAGAGTCTCGGGGTTGCCCTCCTCCGCCTCAGGCGCGTCGCCCCCCGTGTCGGCGAGCCCGAAATCCAGCAGGCGGTGCGTATAGTCGAAGGTCGGCCCCAGAACCTGTCCGCCGGGCAGGTCCTTGAAGGTCGCCGAGATTCGCCGGCGCACGGCCATGTCCGAGGTCTCGATCGGCTCGGTAACCGCAAGCCGCGGCAAGGTGGTGCGGTAGGCGCGCAGCAGGAAGATCGCCTCGATCAGGTCCCCGCGCGCCTGCTTGATGGCCAGCGCGGCCAGCTCGCGATCATAGAGCGAGCCCTCGGTCATCACCCGATCGACGGCAAGCCCGAGCTGTTCGGAGATCTGTTCGAGGCTCAGCTCGGGAACCGCCGGATTCCCGCGCCGCGCCTCGTCCAAAAGGCGATGCGAATTGGCGATCGCCCTCTCGCCGCCCTTGACCGCGACATACATGTCAGTCCTCCACTCTTGTCGTCCGCGGCAGGCCAACGACGCGGCCATCGGCGACGATCAGCGCGTCAACGCCGCGCGGGAACAGGGCATGGTTATCCGCCCACCGATCCCAGAAGCCGGGGGGAAGCCCATCGATCCGAATCCGGACCTCATTCTCGATACCCGGTCCCGTCAGGCGCAGTCCCTCGCCTTCGGCCAACCCCTGCGCCTGGATCAACAACGTCGCCGAGGTCTCCGGCGCCTCGTCCGACCCTTGCGAGAACGCGCCCAACTCCGGCATCGCTGCCGCATCCGTGATCACGGCGAAGGCCGCCTCGCCGGGACGCGCCGCCATCGGGCATCCACAATGGAAATGCAGGTAGTCGGCGGCGGCGCCCTGCACATCCAGCCAGAGCGGCGTCTCGAAATCGACCAGGGCGAGGCAGGCCGCCGCCGTCATGGGGTCGAGCGGGGCCGGCGGATCGAGATCGAGATCCAGGGCGACGGAACGCCCCGGACGCGCCATCGCGTCGAGAACCAGGCGGAACACGCGCTGGGAGTCGAAAACAGCGTCGGCCAGGCCGGGCGCCATCTTGGATGAGGTTTCGATCAGCGACATCGCCCGTCAATCCCCCCGGACCATGGTGAAGAACTCGACCTTGGTCGATGCCGCCTTCGCGCTGCGCTTCGCGCGCCGGTTGCGCCATTCCCGGTCGAGCGACGAGATAATCGTTTCCTTCAGCGCCGCCCGGCGGTCATCGTCCTGAAGCAAGGCGTCGAAAACGGCCGCGAGCTCCGCGTGCCGTTGGCTGCGGCCGGCGACGCAGGCATAGCCGAGTTGGCCGTCGACGATCTGCACGACACAGCGTGTGACCGACATCTCCCCCATATTGAAGGGGGCGCCGGTTCCGCCGGCACGGCCCCGGACCATGGCGAGACCGATCTCCGGCCCTTTCAGGCACCGATAGTCCGGTTTCTCCGCGAGATCTTGCCAGAACTCATCCAACCGATCGGGGCTGGCCTTGGCGAGAGTCCCCATCCATTGGCGACGCTCTTCGATGTCCGGAGCGGCCAGGATATCCAGTGGCGACACGACGACCTCAAAATTTGTCTAGACATCTGGTGATCGGTATGTATTACTAGCGATGTGGGACGGCCAAGTAAAGTGGTCAATCCTAGGGCTGGCCTCTTTTTTCAGCCGGCGTTTTTGAAGCTCCACCGCCGGGAGGGATGGTTGACGGTCAAGCGCGGAACCGGCGTGACCCTTTGGCGGCAGATCCAGGAGGCCGTCGAGGGCGAGATCGCCAGCGGCGCCCTCAAACCGGGTGATCGCCTTCCCACGGAGTACGAGCTGGCCGAACGGTTTCGCGTGAACCGGCATACGGTTCGCCGTGCTCTCTCCGGACTCGAGGAAAAGGCCCTCGTGCGCATCGAGCAGGGGCGCGGCACCTTCGTTCAGGAAAA
>JANQJG010000006.1 GCA_028281785.1 Rhodospirillales bacterium | reverse complement strand
ACAGCGCCTCGACGATGGCTTGGCCGAGCTCGCCGGTGGTCGCCTTGCCGCCCATGTCCGGCGTCTTGACGTCGGAGTCCCTGAGCACGGTTTCGATGGCGGCGAGCACGGCGGCACTGGCCTCCGGATGGCCGAGATGGTCCAGCATCATCGCCCCGGACCAGATCTGGCCGATCGGGTTGGCGATGCCCTTGCCGGCGATATCCGGGGCCGAGCCGTGCACCGGCTCGAACATGGACGGGTAGTTGTGCTCCGGATTGATATTGGCCGAGGGCGCAATGGCGATGGTGCCGGTGGTCGCCGGGCCGAGGTCGGAGAGGATGTCGCCGAACAGATTGCTGCCCACGACCACGTCGAACCAATGCGGGTTGCGCACGAAATGGGCGGCCAGGATGTCGATGTGGAACTTGTCCGTGGTGACGTCGGAGTATTCCGACGTGAGCGCCGCGAACCGCTCGTCCCAATAGGGCATGGTGTGGATGATACCGTTCGACTTGGTGGCCGAGGTCAGATGCTTCCTGGCGCGACCGCGCGCGAGCTCGAAGGCGTAGCGCATGATGCGGTCGACGCCGCGCCGGGTGAACACGGTCTCCTGGACCACCATCTCGTCCTCGGTATCGGCGTAGAGCCGCCCGCCGATCTCCGAATACTCACCCTCGTTGTTCTCGCGGACGACGTAATAGTCGATGTCGCCCGGCGCGCGCCCGGCGAGCGGACAAGGCATCCCTTCGAACAGGCGTACGGGCCGCAGGTTCACGTACTGCTCGAAGCTACGGCGGATGGGGATCAGCAAGCCCCAGAGCGAGACATGGTCCGGCACGCCGGGAAAGCCGACGGCGCCGAGGAAAATGGCATCATGGTCGCGGATCCTCTCAAGCCCGTCCTCCGGCATCATGCGCCCGGTCTGGGCATAGGTCTCGCAGCTCCAGTCGAAGCTCTCCCATTCAAAGACGAGGTCGAAGCGCGGGGCGACGGCCTCCAGCACGCGCATGCCCTCGGGCACCACTTCCTTGCCGATTCCATCGCCCGGAATGGCGGCGATCTTGTAGGTGGTCAACGGGTCTCTCCTTCCTCTTCGATCGCAGCTGAAGCCACTGGTCAGCCCTCGCCGAGCGGTCTCATCACCGCGTAGAGGGCCTGCTTGGCCTCGATGCCGAGGCCGGGATGGTCGGTCGGCCGCACATAGCCGTCCTCGACGGGAACGCCGTCGGCAAAGCCGCCATAGGGCTGGAACATCAGCGGATAGGTCTCGGCGCCGCCAAGCTGAAGCCCGGCCGCCATATGGAGCGCAAGCTGGGTGCCGCCATGCAAGACCAGACGGCACCGCGACCAGCCCAACGCCTCCACCGTCTCGATGATGCGCAGGGTCTCGGTCAGCCCATAGGCAAGGGCGGGGTCGGGCATCAGCCAGTCGACCTCGGGCCGAAGTCCGCCATAGAGGCAGAGATTGCGCATGTCCTGATGCGAGAACAGGTTCTCGCCGGTGGCGAAGGGGCCGGTATAGCGCTGTGTGAGCTCCGCCTGAAGGGCGTAGTCCAGAGGATCGCCCGGCTCCTCGTACCAGAACAGGCCGTAGGACGCGATGCCCTCGGCATAGGCGAGCGCCGTCTCCAGGTCGAAACGGCCATTGGCGTCGACCGCGAGGTTGCGTCCTTCGCCGACGACCTCGATCACCGCCTCGATCCGCTTCCGGTCGGTGGCGAGGTCGGCGCCGCCGATCTTCATCTTGACGATGCGGTAGCCCTGGTCGAGATAGGCCCGCATCTCGTCCTTGAGGCGGCCGAAGCCGCTTTCCGGGTAGTAGTAGCCGCCGCCGGGATAGACGAGCACGCGCGTATCGGCCCGGCCGCCATTGAAGCGGTTGCTGAGCAGCCGCCACAGGGGCTCGCTCGCGATCTTGGCCACCGCGTCCCAGACCGCCATGTCGAAGGCCGCGGCCGCCACCGCGCGGTCGCCATGGCCGCCCGGCTTCTCGTTCCGCATCATGGCGTCCCAGACCTTGAAGGGGTCGATGTTCTCTCCCCCCTCGTCGAGAAGGTCGGCGGGCGGCGTCTCCAGCACCCGCGGAATCAGACGCTCGCGCAGAATCCCCCCCTGGGCGTAGCGGCCGTTGGCGCAGAAACCATAGCCGATGACGGACTTCCCGTCGCGCTGGACATCGGTGACCACCGCGACCTGGCTCACCGTCATCCGGCTGAAGTCGATGACGGCGTTACGCATGGTCGTAGCGAGGCCACCGGTCGACTCGCGGATGTCGGTGATGCGCATCGAGATCTTGTCTCCTCCCGAGATGATGCGGCGTGTTCGGCACGCCGACGTAATTTTCGAACCCTAGCGGAAGCCGCCCGGATTGTCGATTGCCATCAATTCTGGAGGGTACACCAGACCGGCGTGTGGTCGGACGCCTTCTCCCGGGCCCTGGGAGTCTTGTCGATATCGGCGTCCTCCAGGCGGTCGGCGGCCTGGGGCGAGAGCAGCAAATGGTCGATGCGCAGGCCGTGGTCCCGCTGCCAGGCGCCGCCGCGATAGTCCCACCAGCTGTAGCGACCGGGCTCGTGATGTTTGGCTCGGAAGGCGTCCGTCAGGCCGAGATGGAGGAGCCGGCGGAAGGCCGCGCGGGTTTCCGGCCGGCACAGGGCGTCGCCGGCCCAACCCGCGGGGTCGTAGGCGTCGCCGTCGGTCGGCGCGACATTGTAGTCGCCGCCGATGACAAAGGCGTCCTCGGCCGCCAGGAGATCGATCACGCGTTTGCGCAGCCGCTCGAGCCAGGCGAGCTTGTAGGGATACTTCTCGCTGTCCACCGGGTTGCCGTTCGGGACATAGACCGAGATAACGCGTACGCCGTCGGTCACGGCCTCGAGATAGCGGGCCTGCTCATCCCCGGGATCCCCGGGCAAGGCCCGGTGTTCGACCTCAAGCGGACGCTTGGACAGGACGGCAACGCCGTTATAGGTCTTCTGGCCTGAAACCGCGATGTTGTAGCCGAGATCCTCGATCTCCAAGGCCGGGAACTGCTCGTCTGTGACCTTAGTCTCCTGCAGCAGAACGACGTCCGGCGCGGCCTCCTTGAGCCAGTCGCAAAGATGCGGCAGCCGCACCTTGATCGAGTTCACGTTCCAGCTGGCGATCTTCATGGCTTATCCTCGCACTCAGAGCCCTTAGAGCCGTCCGATTAGGGTCGAATCGGTCCCCCCTCACCCAGCTTCGGCTAGGGCTCGGCCAGGGGCCTCGCCAAGCCTTTACAACCCTCTCCCCCGCCGGGGGGAGAGGGCAGGGTGAGGGGGGGGATCGTTCCGCCAGACTGGCCCGACAAGGCTCTAGCTCGCACCTTGACCCAAGGCAAGGGCAATCGCTGCCGTTGGCGTCGCGACGAAGCTCAGAAGTCGGAGTCGCGCATGCGCTGTTCGAAGATGCGCTCGCCGATGTCGCAGGGCGGGGCAGCGCGCTCGCCGGCCGCGGCATGGTGGAGGAGGGGAGACGCAAACCCCTTGCCGCCCACCGGCCGCGGTTGCCAGGCCGCCGGCAGGGCGCGGGCGGCGTCATTCTCCCGCAGTGAAGGCGATGCGAAACGGAGTTCCGGCTCGCCGGGTGTCAGCCCCGCGATCTCCAGGATCAGCTTCTTGCGGATCGCCTGGGCGAAGCTCTCGAAGCCTTCGGCGACCACGTAGAAGGACCCGAAACCGCCGATCACGCAGGATTTGTAGTAGAGGTCGAGATTGCGCATCGGCGGCCGGCCCCAGCGGCTGGGCCGGTCGTTGACGATGGGCAGGCCGTTGATCGTGATTCCGGCGGCCACGGCCTCGTCGCGCGCCTCCTTCACGCCCCGGCCGTTGTTGTTGGGGCCGTCGCCGGAGATGTCGAGAACCCGGCGGAAGCCGTCATAGGCGTTTTCGGCGAAGCGCGGCACGGCATAGTCAATGATGCCGGAAATCGAGGTGCGCGGCCCCCGCTCGATGGGTACCGACTCGAGATGCTCGGCGAGGGCCTCGGCCGTCTCGGCGCCGTCGATGACCGTCCAGTCGGCGACCACCCGCTTGTAAAACCCGCCGGCCCACTCGACATAGGCGACGGCGATGCGGCCCTGGCGCCCGCCGGCGATCACGCGGTGGATGGTGGGGTCGCGGAAAGCGGCGATATAGCCGGCGCGCTGCAGCTGGGCCTCGACCTCATCGACGGAGCCGGAGACGTCGACCCCGAGCAAGAGCTCCAGATCGACCTTCAGGCCCTCCGACGGCGCCGCCGATTGGGCCTGGGCCGGCGAAGCGCCACCCGCCAGCATGCCTGCGAGAACAATCAAACCAAAGGCTTCAAGGAAACGACACCCCCTCAAATTCCACCTCCCTTCGCGCAGCGCTCCCTTTTTATGACATGGGCGCGACACGGCGCCGAATCCAGCGACGCGGCTCGGATTCGGCGTTCCCCAAAATTGTCGGGGACCGAAGGTTAAATGGAGAAGGAGCTGCCGCAGCCGCAGGACGAGCTGGCCTGGGGGTTTTCCAGCTTGAAATAGGAGCCGATCAGCTCCTCCACATAGTCAAGCCGCGACCCCTGGACGAGCTGGAGCGAGACCTCGTCGACGACGACCTTGACGCCGTTCTCCTCGAAGACGAGGTCCTCGTCGGCGGTGCGGTCGTCGAGGCCGAAGCCGTACTGGAAGCCCGAGCAGCCGCCGCCGGAGACGCTGACCCGCAGCATCAGGCCGTCATTGCCCTCGGCCGCCTTGAGCGCGGCAATCCGCTTGGCCGCGCTGTCGGTGATCTGGATGCCGACGATATCTGGGCTCACGGGCGTGTCGGGCATGGGCTTCCTGCGATCAATTCATCACACCAACTGGCGTGAACAACACCAAACTCGCGCATACATGTAGGGCAAGAACGCTGGTTTTCAAATACTTGCTGCTTTGACCGCTTCTCCGTTGCTTGTCTGCGGTCCCATGGTGAGAGCACTATCCGACCAAATGGGAGCAATTCTGATGGCTCCCCGGCGTGGCGGTCCGTCAGGCGCCGGACGCGGCGCGATGCGGGGCCACCCGCCTTCGCCGAAGCGAAGCTTCGGCTTCGCGGAGGCAGGTCGGGCAAGGCCGGCAACGCAACGGATGCCCGCCGCGGACCATCCCGAAGGGACCGGGCCTTTCGGGCCTGGGAGGGCGTCGGGCTCCTCGACCGTAGTCCCCGATACGCTCTTCGAAGCCCTCCTGCTCCAGACCCGAAAGGCCTCGGTCAGAATGGTTCCATTTGGTC
>JANQJG010000187.1 GCA_028281785.1 Rhodospirillales bacterium | reverse complement strand
AGTTCCAACAGATCCTCAATCGCATTAAGATGATTGGCCGGCCGGCGGCCGTGACCGGAAGCGCCCGGGCGTGCGCTTCGATCAGATTGGAGAGACTGGACAGCACATGCACGGAATGGGCGATTTCGAGGCGGCGGCGATGCTCACGGAGGAGGAGCGTCAGCAGAGCGTCGTGATCACGGATCCCTCCCTCGCCGACAATCCGATTATCTATGTCAGCGAGGAATTCGAGGCGCAGACCGGCTACGCGCCGGAGGAATGCCTGGGGCGAAACTGCCGGTTTCTCCAGGGGCCGGACACCGATCCCAAATCGATCCTTGCCATCAGCGCGGCGATCGAAGCCGGCACTGAGATCACCGTCGACGTCCTCAACTACAAGAAAGACGGGACCGAGTTCTGGAACCGCCTGCGCATCCGCCCGCTCTATGACGAGGCGGGCAACGTCCGGTATTTCGTGGGCGCGCAGAACCCCATTTCACCGGAAGAGGTCTTGTCGCGGCCCATCGAAGCCATCTTCGACTAACGGCTTTAGGCTGCTTTCACGATTTCGGCAGGACTCTCTCGACGGCGCGCACCACCCGCTCGGCGTTGGGCGAGGTCGTGGTGGAGAACCAGTCCGCCAACCGCCCGTCCGGCGTGACCAAATATTTGTGGAAGTTCCAGCGGGGTTTCGCCGCGAAACCCAGTTCCTTCGCCGCCCAGGCATAGAAGGGGTGGGCTTCGTTCCCCCGAACGCTGACCTTCGATGTCATTGGAAAATCGACGTCGAAATTGACCTGGCAAAACTCCTTGATCTCGGCCTCGGTCCCCGGCTCCTGGCCGCCGAAGTCGTTGGACGGCACGCCAAGCACGACCAGGCCGCGGTCGCGATACCTTTCCCATAGGGCTTGCAGGTCCGCGTACTGCTTCGTGAAACCGCAGAAGGAGGCGGTGTTGACGACCAGCACGGCCTTCCCGCGATAGGTGGCGAGCGGCAGCGGCGCCCCGTCGATGGATGTAAAGGTGAAATCATGCGCGCCAGCGGCCGAGGCCGGTTTCGCGAAAACGGACGCCAAAAACGCCATTGCCAGAACTCCCAATACCAGTCCGACAAGCCTCATGGCCGCCATCCCTTGACCCATCCTCTGATCCTTCTCATCTGCGTCCCGCGCGAGGGAGGCGCTCTGACCCTTTCATACGCGGTCGAGGAGGTGCCGGTTTACTCCGGGGGCCGGGTTCCGTGGACCCGGCGAGCGCATCCAAACGACCGGTGGCGTCGTAGCAACACATATGGGCATGACACGGAGGATTACCCGATGCGTGCTTTTATTTTGGTGTTTTGCATGGGGGTGGCCATGACCGTCATCGCCGACTCCTTGGCGGAGGGACTATCCCTCCAAGGGTATCGATGGCAGAACAGACTATTACTAGTCTTTGCCCCCGCGGAGGACGATCCCCGGCTCGCCCGGCAAATGGTGCTGTCGCGGGCGCATGGCGATGGCCTGGCCGAGCGCGACCTTCTGCTCATGGAGATTATCGGGAGCAAAGAAATGCGGATCGAAGGCCATGCCGGCTCCCTGGGCGACGCGAAGGCCTTGCGTGACCGTCACAATGTTGCCAGCGACGAGTTCGCGGTCATCCTGATCGGCAAGGATGGCGGCATAAAAAGGCGTCAACCCCATCCATTCGAGGCGGAAGACCTGTTCGCGACGATCGATGCCATGCCCATGCGTCGACGCGAGATGCGGGAGCTTTAGGAGCCGGCTCTCCCCGGCACCTACATCCGACCGGCGCAGATGACGCGCACGGCCTCGCGGACCTGATCGGGCTGGAGCAGCTTCTTCCAGTCGTCCTTGAAGATTCTGGGCAGCGACCATTCGAGAATCAGCTTGGCTCCGTCCGAGGGGACGTTCGGCATCGCGCCGAAATTCATGGCGATCTCGACATTGAGATGGCCCATCAGGAAATCGTAGGCCGCCTCGCGCGGCACCCCGATGCGCTGGCATTCCTCCAGCGCCTGACGGAGGATCTCGACGCAGGACAGGGCGACCATTTCCGACAAGCCCGGCTCGAGAATCGCCAGCTGTTCCGTGGTCACGCGATGGCAGCGCAGCAGCGGCTGGTACATGGCCTTGGAAATGGACTCGCCAAGCGCGTAATGCTCTTCCGGCCCCTGCATCAGGGCGCAGACGATGGACTGGGCCGCGATGCCGCCCATATGATCGTTGCGCGCCTCCGGATCGGTCTCGTCGTTGAAGAGCGGCGGATGACAGGGGTGGACGATGAAGTAGGTCAGGTCCGGCCGGTCTTCGGGCAGTTCGCCGGCATAGGGCGCCGCGGCGTCGAGGATGACCGCCATCGTCCCGGCCGCGAGCTTCGGAAAGACCCCGCTGGCCACCTTGCCGATGAGCGTGTCGGGAATCGCGAGCACGACGGCGTCGGCGCCGTTCAGCGCGGTGTCTTCGTCCATCGCTTCCAATCCCAACTCGGCGATGCGCGCGCGCGCGGTATCGCTGATGTCGACGGGGCGAACCTCGAAGTCGGAGGCCACGAGGTTCTTCGTCACCCGGTACCCCATCTTGCCGCCAGCCCCCAATACCGCAACGCTTGTCATCGTATCCTCCTCATTTCGATGTCTTGTTTCCTCTCGAAGCCCGTCAACCGAACTTCTCGATCGCCTGTCTCAGTTCCTTGTGGTCGCGGGCATGCTCTTCGAGCGGAACGCCGCGCGCGGCCGCGTCCCAGGCCTGGTGAAGGCTTTTGACTCCCGCGGCGGTTCCGCCCGGATGGGCAACGATACCGCCGCCGCAGCAATAGATCAGATCGGTGCCGCCGAGCGCGGCGAAGGTGTCCGGCGCCTGCCCAGCCCATTGGGCCGAGGAAAACACCGGCATCACCGTGTCCGGCCGGTGTCCTTCGCCGAAGAGGGGCGTAAGGCAGGCCTTGCCCGAGGCGATGACCGATTCGTCGCTTTCGCAGAATTTGTTGCGAATGCCGCAGACATGGAGATGGTCGACGCCGATCAGCCGCCACAGCTTCTGATAGGCGACAAAGCTGATCCCCAGCCAGGGCGACCGGTCGAAAACCCCCCACCCATTGCGATGCCCATGGATCGGCAGCTCGCAGCGCCTGCGGAAATAGGCGGCGCCCGACAGCCCGACATAGTTGATGCTGAACATGACGCAGGTGCCGCCGGCATCCCGCACGATGTCATGCCGGCGGAGCATCTCGTCGATTTCACCGGTGATGTTGAAGGCGTACATGACCTTCTTGCCGGTGCGCTCGGCATGGTCGTTGATCACCGCCATCACCGCGCGGACGCGCTCGGCGAGCGGCGAATAGGGCGGACCCGCGATCAGCTCGTCATCCTTGATGAAATCGATGCCGCCTTCGGCCAGGTCCCGCACCATGTCGGCCGTCTGTTCCGGCGACAGCCCGATGCTCGGCTTGATGATGGTGCCGATGACCGGTCGACCCTCCACGCCCGTGAGCCGGCGCGTGCCCCCGACCGCGAACTGCGGTCCGGGATAGGCCTCGGCGAACGTCGGCGGAAGCACGAGGTCGATCAGCTTCAGGCCCGAAAAATGGCGCAGCTCGAACAGATTGCCCCCCACCGCCGACATCAGGTTGGGAAGCGAGGGCCCCATATTCTCGATCGGCCAGGAGAGCTCCACTTCCGCGCGATGCCAGACCGCCCGTCCCGCCGGTGTGTGGGCCGCCGGCAGGGTGGGTTGCAAAACTTCTTCCAGACGGGTGACCCGCTCGACGCGGGCGGCAAAACGCGCCTTCAGCTCCTCGGTCTCGCCAGGAACCGCGACAAATGTCCCCGAGGACTGCTCGCCCGCCATGGCGGCCGCCGCGACCTCCGGATCGAAGGCGGTTTCGATACGATAGATGGCGCGAACACGCTCCATCAGCCGAACTCCTTGCGATGCGCCAGCTGCTACAGTGCCGAATTCTCGCTTGCCCGATCCCTCGACCGCCTTCGCTGGCGGTCAAATGAAAGCGAATGCCGGCAAAACCCACCCCAACCGGCCGGAGTTGAAGTGGAAGAGTCAAATGATTAGTATGTGATCATATGAGTTCTGTCAATTTCTGTGTCCCTGCATAGGCAGAGTTGCAACGAACGTTGCGGTCTGTTACGCCAGCGGGTCGCTTCGCAGGCGTCTCTAAAGGGAAAGAAGGAGACTGCGGGGTCCGTATCGTGTGTTTGGTTGACTTATGAGCGAATCCCAGCCCATCCAAAGGCGTAAGCTTTACCACGAAGTCGCTGATCGCATTCTTGAGCGCATCCGAAGCGGTGAGTTTGGGCCGGGCGACCGCTTGCCGTCCGAACGGGAATTCATGGAGCAGTATCAGGTCGGTCGTCCCGCCGTACGCGAGGCGATGCTCACGATCGAACGCATGGGTCTGATCTCCATTGTCCACGGCGAGCGGGCGCGTGTTCTGGCGCCGACGGCGCAGACCATGATGGATCAGATGGCCTGGACGGCCTCCCATATCCTCTCGACCTCGCCCCAGCACCGTGGATATCTGAGGGAGGCGCGGCTCTTCTTCGAGACGGGAATGGTGCGTCTCGCCGCCCAGAACGCCACCGAGGATGAGATCGCGGGCCTGAAGGCGGCGCTTGATGATCAGGTCGTCAACCGAGATGACAGTGCGACCTTCGCCGATCGTGACATGGCGTTCCATCGCGCAATCGCGCGGATCAGCGGCAATCCGATTTTCGTCGCCGTGAGCCAGGCGATGATCGAGTGGATGAGACAGTTTCGCAGCGACCTGATCCATGTTCCGGGGGCCGAGGATCTGACGATCAAGGAACACAAAAGGATCTTCGAGCGCATCGCTGCCCATGACGTCGAAGGCGCCGCGAAGGCCATGGCCGATCACCTCAACCGCGCGGATCGCATGTATCGAAAGTATGAGGAGGCGGCTCAAGCCGAGCAAAAAACGTCGGCGGAGTGACAGAGGGCTCGGCCCCGGCGTTTCCAACTCAAGCTCTTGCGACTTTTACGTGCATCTTCTCGACCAGGCGCATGGTTTCGAGATTGCCACGCTTTTACCACTTCCACGGGAGGAGCAGGTTTTTGAGTCGCACTTTGGCCAGGCGTTCACGCTCGTCGGCGAGGAGCCGATCCCAAATCGCGCGCCCTCGCGTTTCTTCCGCGGTTGTGTGATCCAGCTCGTAGCGCTTCAGACGAAGCCGCACCGCGTTGTTCAAAAGGATCAGGATTCCGCAAGGGCCTGGAAGCACGGCGATAGAGAGAACCGCCATGACTATCGCAATCACAAGGATGAGAAGGACATAGCCCGGATTGTCGAACACAAGGAGCCCCGACATCCGCAGGGCTTTGAGCATGCGATATTCGCTTTGCGGTATGAGAGGTACGAGCATGAGAAGGGTTTGAACGGAAAAGAGCGCAAGCCAAGCAAGCAGCAAGGTTGATACGACAAGCAGGATTCCGGGGAGCCGACCCACAACGGACGCCGCCATCCAAAAACCTGCGCCGAGGCCCAAGACCGTGGTGGAGAACAGGATTGCGGGACCCACCGCCTGGCGAGCGCGGACCCGCAGTTGGTCCCTATCGATTTCCGCGCGGGCGCACACGGTATCGAGCAAGTCGGCACTGACAATCAGCACATAGGCGACGACCGCTGCAGCCAGGACGAACCCAATTATCATCGGCGTCACACCCCAGCTCGCGCCCAGTCCCAACGGCGCGAGCAGGGCGACGAACATCAACCCGAACACGCCGACATTGCCCAGGAAAACCAGGACAGCGTTTTCCCAGATCTCTATGGCGGTCTTCTTGAGTACGATCGCAAGCACCGCCCACGTTCCCCCGTATCGTTCCCGCTCTCACGATCTTCAGAACGGTGCCTTGTCATCCGAAGATCCGTGGCTCGGTAGTGTATTTTTCCGCCCCGATGAGGCGTGCTCCACCTCGTTGCAGGTCGCCTTCAAATTCCGCGGTGTCGTGCTCAAAGCGGCCAGCAGTCATGAAGCCACCCAACCAATCAATATCCTGCCGCATGTTGCGTCCGATCGGGAATTGGAAATTTTAGAGCATGTCCTGTTCATTATATCGTGAAACGCGATTGCGGTTGGTCAATTGGGGTCAATGAGGCCGTTCCTTCGATCGCGGAAGCGTATGTCCGAATCGGCGCTCCACGGCTTCAAGAACGGGCTGACGAAGCTGCTTCAGCCGCGTGGCAACGAACTTTTACGGCTTGCACGAGAGCCCGGGGTGCCGCGCGGCTGCGGAACCAAGGTGACCGAAACCCCCACCCACCGCCGACATCACGCGTGTAAACGGAAAATCGGCGAGGACCTGTTATTCTGCCACAGGTATTCCGAGTCTTGCCCCACCCCGCACGGAGGAACTAGAATCAAACCAAAATGGGGCATAACCTGTAGCCCCGGCCCAAATCTGGGCGAAAAGACGGAGGCTGTTTTCGAACGGAGACGCTCGGCAATCGAGGCGTAATCCCGCCGTTTGGTTTGCTTTCGTTGGCCGTGTTGGCCTTATGGCAGCCCTTCCGATCCTTCGCCCCTGTGAAGCTCGAATAGGTGAGGCTGTCTATGCTGAAATCCCTTCATATTGATCCCGGGAAGTGTACGAACTGCCTTCAGTGCGAGATGGCGTGTTCGTACGAGAACGAGGGGTTGTTCAATCCC
>JANQJG010000186.1 GCA_028281785.1 Rhodospirillales bacterium | reverse complement strand
AGGGGCTGGGCGAAAACCCGCCATTTCCGCGTCGCTCGTCCTCGAATATGCCCGGCATGTCCTTCGTCCTCGCTCCTAAAACTGGCGGGTTTTCGACACCAGCCAGATCGATGTGCTGAAGGTCAACAGGCCCTACTCTGCCCTTTTTGGAGTTCTCGCCGAGAACGCCAATCCGGTGTTCCTCCAAGAGGGTCATCGCTGTTCCTGTCAGGAGGCAGGTTTGGCTTCATAGTTGACTTGACGTAAAGGCAGAAGGCGGTTCGAACGTCGCGAAGCGACGATGTCTATGCCGTGCTCAAGCGCCGCATCCTGACCAACCGGATCCAGCGGGCTCACTTGGTTGCCATGCGCCTACGTCCCGTCGAGAGGTTGGAAAAGCCCACTGCCGCCCATCAGCAGCTTATCGACCTGTTGGCAACGGGCGATACTAAGGCGGCCCGCGAGGCGCACTACCTCCAGCGGGAGTAGGCCAGGCGCGGAACCGGTCGATACGCTCGACCGCTTCGGCCTGGACAGCCTGTAGCCGTGGCGAGCCATTTAGAGAAGATCCAAGCGTGTCAGACGTACCCCTCGTTGACAGCCCTCCGGCGGCTTTCTAGGTTGCTTTGCCGTGTCATCGGATCCCAGGGCCGGATCGTAAAGTAGAACAAGCCATGACCGACAGCCTGACCATCGCCCTGGCCCAGCTCAACCCGACCGTCGGCGACGTCGAGGGCAATCTCGCGCGCCTGCGCCGGGCGCGGGCCGAGGCCGCGACGCTGGGCGCCGGCCTGATGGTCGGCGGCGAGCTGGCCGTGGCCGGCTATCCGCCCGAGGATCTGGTGCTCAAGGCCGCCTTCCTGGACCGCATCGAGCGCACGGTGTCCGCGCTGGCCGCGGAGACCGCCCTCGGCGGCCCGGCGATGCTGATCGGCGCGCCCTGGCGGGTCGAGGGCCGGCTCTACAATGCCGCCCTGCTGCTGGAGGCAGGGCAGGTCGCGGCCGTCACCCGCAAGCATGAGCTGCCCAATTACGGGGTTTTCGACGAGGTCCGCGTGTTCGCCGCCGGGCCGCTGCCGGAGCCGATCATCTTCCAGGGGCTCAGACTCGGGACCATGGTCTGCGAGGACATGTGGTTCCCACCGGTGACCAAGGCCCTCAAGGAGGCCGGCGCCGATCTCCTGTTGGTTCTCAACGGCTCGCCTTTCGAGTTCGATAAGCCCGACGTGCGCATGGGGCTGGCGCGGGAGCGCGTTGCCGAGGCCGGGCTGCCGCTGGCATACGTCAATCTGATCGGCGGGCAGGACGAGCTGGTCTTCGACGGCGACAGCTTCGTTCTCGCCGCCGACGGCGGCCTGCGCGTGCGCGCGGCCTCCTGGGAGGAGCGGGTGGTGCCCACGCGCTGGCGCCGGGCCAACGGGTCCTGGACATGCGATCAGGGCGAAACGACGCATCCGCCGGAAGGGCTGGAGGCGGTCTATCGCGCGCTCGTGACGGGTCTCCGCGACTATGTCGGCAAGAACGGCTTCCCGGGCGTGGTCATCGGGCTTTCCGGCGGCATCGACAGCGCGCTTACCGCTGCCATCGCCGTCGATGCCCTGGGCGCGGAGCGGGTGCTCCTTGTCGTCATGCCCTCGCCCTATACCTCGCGCGAGAGCCTCGAGGACGCGGACGCGACCGCCGCTCTCCTCGGGGCGCGACTCGATACCGTATCCATCGGACCGGCCATGGACGCCTTCGACGGCATGCTGGCCGATTTGTTTGCGGGCCGCGAGTCGGACGCGACCGAGGAGAATATCCAGGCCCGCGCGCGCGCGCTGACGCTGATGGCGATCTCCAACAAGTTCGGCCACATGCTGCTGACCACCGGCAACAAGTCGGAGATGTCGGTCGGCTATGCCACGATCTATGGCGACATGTGCGGCGGCTATTCGGTGCTCAAGGACGTCTACAAGACGACGGTGTTCGATCTCGCGCGCTGGCGCAACGGCGCGTGCCCACCCGGAGCGCTCGGACCGGAAGGGCCGGTGATGCCGGAGCGGGTCATCACCAAGCCGCCCTCGGCCGAGCTCAAGCCCGATCAGACCGATCAGGACACGCTGCCGCCCTATCCCGAGCTCGACGCCATCCTCCAGGGGCTGGTCGAGGAGGAGCGCTCGGTCGAGGAGGTGGTGGCGCTGGGCTTCGAGCGGGAGACCGTCCGGCGGGTCTGGCGCATGCTCGACCGCGCCGAGTACAAGCGTCGGCAGGCGCCGCCGGGTGTCAAGATCACGCACCGGGCCTTCGGCCGCGACCGCCGCTATCCGATCACCAACCGCTTCACGGATCTGGTGTGACATTATTTGGTCAAGCTTGACCAACATCATCCTGTCAGCTACCTTGGTCAAGATTGACCAATTATCTGGAACCACCGCCATGAGCAGCTCGGTTTTCAATCTCTACGAGGCCAAGACCAACCTTTCCTCCCTGGTCGAGCGCGCCGCGCGGGGGGAAGAGATCCTCATCGCCAAGGCCGGTCGGCCGATGGCCAAGCTGGTGCCGGTTCCGGCGGCTCTGGATCGGCGGCCGGGACTTCTTGAAGGCCAGGTCTTCATCGCCGACGACTTCGACGATCCTCTGCCGGAGGACGTATTGGCCGCGTTTCAAGGACGCACGGCATGAAGATGTTGCTCGATACCCAGGCCTTCATCTGGTGGCTGGCCAACGACCCCCGGCTCGGGGAGGCAGCGCGTGAGGCGATCACCGGTGCGGACATCGTGATGGTCAGTGCCGCCTCCGCCTGGGAGGCCGGGATCAAGTCGTCCCTTGGCCTGCTCGACCTCGGTTGCGCGTTCGCCGACGCGGTGCGGGACTGCGGCTTTGAAGCCCTTCCCGTCACCATGGCGCATGCCGAGGCGGCGGGCGCCCTACCGCGGCACCATGCCGATCCCGTCGACCGCATGCTCGTCGCCCAGGCCCAGGAAGAGTCCCTCGTCTTGCTGACGGGTGACGAACGTTTCCGTCCCTATGGCGTGGAAATCCTCTGGACCTGACCCTATGATGCCGGCGCCGAAACCGTGCGGCGGACGAGGATTCGATGGAGCTGTCTCTCTACAACACGATGAGCCGTGGCAAGGAGCGTTTCGTGCCGGTGGACCCGGCCGGGCAGAGGGTCGGACTCTATGTCTGCGGGCCGACGGTCTATGACTTCGCCCATATCGGCAACGCCCGGCCGGTGGTCGTCTTCGACGTCCTCTACCGCCTGCTGAAGCGGCTCTACCCGTCCGTCACCTATGTCCGCAATATCACGGACGTGGACGACAAGATCATCGCGGCGGCGGACGAGTCCGGCGAACCCATCGACGCCATCACCGCCCGCACCGCCGATGCCTTCCACGCCGACATGGCGGCGCTCAACGCTCTGCCGCCCAATGTCGAGCCCCGGGCGACCCAGCATATCCCCGAGATGATCGCCCTTATCGCGTCGCTCGTCGAGCGCGGTCACGCCTACGAGGCCGACGGTCATGTCCTGTTCCACGTGCCCTCGATGTCCGATTATGGCCGCCTGTCGCGTCTCGACCGGCGCGAGGTGATCGAGGGCGCGCGCGTCGAGATCGCCGGTTACAAGAAGGACCCGGCGGACTTCGTGCTGTGGAAGCCCTCGACCGACGACCAGCCGGGCTGGGACTCGCCCTGGGGACGCGGCCGGCCGGGCTGGCATATCGAATGCTCAGCCATGAGCGGGCGCTATCTGGGTGAGACCTTCGACATCCATGGCGGCGGCCAGGACCTGATCTTCCCACACCACGAGAACGAGATCGCGCAGAGCCGCTGCGCCCACGGCCCCGAGACCTTCGCCAAATACTGGATGCATAACGGCTATCTGATGGTCGAGGGCGAGAAGATGTCGAAGTCGCTCGGCAACTTCCACACCGTGCACGACCTTCTGGACGAGTTTCCCGGCGAGGTCCTGCGGCTGGTGCTGTTGCAGACGCACTACCGCCAGCCGCTCAACTGGACGGCCGAGGGCGTGCGCCAGGCCCGGGACACCCTCGACAGGTTCTACACGGCGCTCCGGCGGACCGATGACATCGACGCGGCGCCGGCGGATTTGCCGCGGCCCGTGCTCGACGCCCTTTGCGACGACCTTAACACGCCGCTCGCCATCTCCCATCTGCACGAGATCGCCGGCGCCTTGAACAAGGCCGAGGACAGGGGCGAAAAGGCCGCGCGCAAGGGCGAGCTGCTTGCCGCAGGCGAAGTCCTCGGCCTGCTTCAGGCGGAACCCGAGGCCTGGTTCAAATGGCAGCCGGCCGCGGCGGACACGCTCGACGCGGCGGAGATCGAGCGTTTGATCGAGGAACGTGCTGCCGCCCGCAAGGCCAAGGATTTTGCCACCTCGGATCGCATCCGCGACGATTTCAAGGACAAGGGCATCCTACTCGAGGACGGTCCAGACGGCACCACTTGGCGACGGGCGTAATAGACCAGCTCAGACCCTCAGCCCCTCCGGCAGGTCGGTGAATTCCCGCTTTCCCGCGCTCTTCATGAGGCGCTTGCCGGCCCGTGGGTAGTCCACGAGGTCGCCGCTGCGCCGCTCCCCCGCCATCAGGTAGACGAGATCCTCCTCGCCATCGTTGCGCATGGTATGGGCGGGGCCGCGCGCCGCGAAGCCCAGGAAATCGCCGGCGCCGACCTCGAACGCCTCGCCGTCGATCTCCGCCGTTCCGGTGCCGGAGAGGATGTAGAGAAATTCCTCCTCGCAATGGTGGAGGTGGTATTCGGTCGTCTCCGCGCCCGGCTCGACCCGGACCAGATGGACGCCGAGATTCGTCATTCCCGTCGCTTCGCTCAGCGTGCGTGTTTGCCGCACGGCCTTTTCGTTCAGCGGATGGACGAAGGGCGCCTCGGCCATCTGGTCGATGGTGTCGGCCTTGATCAGGCAGGTCTCGCTCATGGGGGGCCTCGTGGGTATGAGGACGGCAGGATGGCGGGAAGTATAGCGCGGTGCCGCGCCAAGAGCACGCCAGACCCTTGAGGTTGCCCGAACACTCCCTCATTTAGAGCATGATGTTTGTGATCGCCCGGAAGGAGGGGACGATGGCCATCGCATGGCGGGAGCGACTGCGGTTCTGGGAGGGCTGGCGCTGGCAGGCGCTGGAGGACGACGTCGCCGGCAAGACCGCCGGGCAAAGCCGTTTCCGGCGTATCCGCTGGGCGTATGTCTTCTGGGTCCTCCTCATCATCGTCGCGCTCTACTACCCCGTGGGCATGCTGCTCGCCCATCGGATCAACGACGACGTCGGCTTCGAGATCCCCGCATCCTTCCAGGTGGCGGAGGGCAGCCGCGCCGTCTCCATGGCCGCGGCCCTGGTCGATCGCGAGGTCAACCGTACGAAGTGGGTCGCCAACAAGCCGTTCATTTTCCCGTCCTCGATGCTGGACAACATGCCCAACTTCCAGATGGGGCTGGTCTACGCGGTTTCGCGTTTCGCCATCGAGATGACCGATGTGCTCGGTCGAACCCGGGGGTCGAGTCAGGCCGACCCCGACCTCGACAAGGCCTCGGGCCTGCTCAAATACGATGGCACGGTCTGGGTGTGGGAGCCGTCGGTGTCGCTGATGCCGACGGCCAGCGCCGAGCGTCAGTACGTCGCCGGGATGAACGCCCTCATGAGCTACAATGGGCGCCTGGCCGAGGGCGCCGCCGTCTATGATCGGCGGGCCGACAACCTGATCGCCTTTCTCGAGCGCGTGAGCGCCGATCTGGGCAGCGCCTCGGCGGCGCTGGACCAGCGTGCCATGGAATCGAACGCCGGCTGGTTCGATTTCAAGGCGGACGACATCTTCTACGCGACCAAGGGGCGGCTCTACGGCTATTACATGCTGCTCAGCGAACTGGCCGTCGATTTCGAGCAGGTGATCGCGGAGAAGAACGTGGGTGCCGTTTGGGACCAGATGCTGGACAGCCTGCGGACGGCCGCCGGGATGGATCCCCTGATCATCGCCAACGGGGCCAACGACGGAATGATCGTGCCCAGCCATCTGGCCGTGCAGGGCTTTTATCTGCTGCGCGCCCGCACGCAGCTCAAGGAAGTCGAAAACATCCTGCTCAAGTAAGGGGGCGGGCGGGCGAGTCGGGCGTTATGCGCGGTTTTGCTCGTAGACCGGCAGGACGCTCGGCAACAGGTCCTGAAGGGCGGCGATCCGGGCCGTGTCCGAGGGATGCGTCGACATGAATTCCGGGGGCTTCTGACCGCCCTGCAGCTTGGTCATGTTCTGCCAGAAGGCCAGGGCCTCGTTGGGCGAGTAGCCGGCCTGCGCCATATACCCGACGCCCAGGCGATCCGCCTCGTATTCGTGCTTGCGCGAGTAGGGCAGGATCACCCCGTACTGGACGCCGGCGCCCAGCAGGCCGGCAATCTCGTTGGCATAGCCGACGTTTCCAACCTGAAGGGCGGCGCCGATCGCCTGCAAGCCGATCTGTGCCGCGGCGCTGGCGCCGATGCGCTGCGCCCCGTGGCGGGCGTTGATGTGCCCGACCTCGTGTCCCATCACCGTCGCCACCTGGTCGTCATTGGCCATGACGTTGAAAATGCCCTCATAGAAGCCGACCTTGCCGCCGGGCACGGCGAAGGCATTGATCTGATCGCTCTTGAAGACGAGGAACTCCCAGCTCTGCTCGGGGCTGTCACTGGCCTGAACCACTCGCGAGCCAATCGCCTCCAACCGTTTCTGAAGCTCGGTGTTGCTCGACGCGGTGTTTTCGCTGCGGATGCGCTCCCAGGTCTCGAGTCCCAGCTGGCGCTCCTGCTCGGGCGAAACGAGCATCAGGGGCATGGTGCCGAGCTGATCGGCCGAACAGCCGACGACCACCGTGCCGGCGGCGCTGACCAAGCCAACGAGCACCGTGCGCCGCCCCAGTTCCCCGTTCTCCGTCATGTCCATGTCCTCTCTTCAATACCGATGACTTTTTGCTTCGTTCCACCCGTGGGTGTTCGCCCGTCCCAAGATCGCATCGGGACAGGCATCTGTTGAGGTCCTTCGCCAGAGTCGGACGAACCCATGGCCAAATTGTGGTCCGTCAGCGCACATGCATCTGGATGGCCATGGAGGTCTTCAGCTGTTCGCTCATGGGGACTCCCAATGGGCCGAACCATTTGTCGTAAATCTTCAGGAGTTCCCGATTGTAGAACAGGTCGGCAAGCGTGCGGTCGACCACCAGGCGGAAGGCCGAATCGTCGCGCCGCATCATCAGCGCGTAAGGGTCATAGGAGATCAGGTTTCCGACCACGGTGTATTCGTCGGACCGCTCGGCTTCCTGGATCAAGCCGTGCAGCAGGATGCCATCGGTGGCATAAGCCTGGGATTCTCCGCTTTTCACCGCCTGAAACCCCTCGTCGTGGTCATTGACCTCGATGACCTCCATGGGAATCCCCAGAAGCTCGACCACCTCCCGGATTCGTGTCGCGTTGGTCGTGCCGCGGGTCACCGCCACCGTTTTGTCCTTCATGTCGTTGTAGTCATAGATCCCGGAATCTTTTTTCACCAGAAGCTGGGTGCCCGTCAGAAAGATCAGGAACGAGAAGTTCACCTCTTCCCGGCGATCCAGGGTATGGCTGGTCGAGCCGCATTCGATATCGATCGTGCCGTCGACGATCCGCGGAATCCGCGTCGCCGAGGTGACGGGTACATAGCGGACGGCGAGGTCGGGGTGCCCGAGCGTGGTCTTCACTTTTTCGATGACATAGAGGCAGAGATCGATGGAATACCCTTGGGGCCGTCCCCCGGAGTTGACGAACGAAAATGGCGGTGACGCCTCCCGGTAGCCGATCACGACCTCACCGGAATCCGAGATTTTCTTCAGCGTGCCATAAAGCTCCTGCGCTTCTGCGGGAACGGCATGCCCCATCAGAATCATCAGCGAAAATACTGTTGCGACGATACGCGTCATTGTCCCGCCTCCTGGGTTTATTTAACTCCGGCGTGTTCCTCCGGTTTGCCACGGTGCCCCGTGCAGTTCACCCCTCCGGGGAGCACTTTACAGTATGCGGAATTCTCGACGAAAAGCTAAGCGGCAATGCCGCTTCCCGGCCGAGAATTACAGATGAGATGAGGGAAAGAGAGGGGGCCTAAGAAAAACTATATTGCGGGGTCGCAGACGCTGGTCTGATGGAGGCACTCAGCCGCCGCGCATTTGGATCAATTGGATTTCCGTCGATCGGGAAGCTGGCGACGGTCGAAGTTGCCCCAGGGGTCGAGTTGCCAGCCGGCTGGCCGGCCCTTCCTCCGATCCGGATCCGGGCGAAAGCCGAGGCCCGAGCGCCGATCGCCACCGGTTCTCCGGTCCACTCCCGATCTTCGATCGTCTCCGTTACGCCTCTCCACGCCGTTCCAGCCTTTGTCCGGCGTAAAACCATGAACCATAGCGGACTCTTGGGCCATCTACCTCCTGCCCAAAAGTAGTATAGGTAAGGCCCATTTAATGTAAACACTGGAGAGCCGGCAGGGACTTGCGGCAATTCCACAGGAACGCTGGGTCTGACCACCGGACCGGCAGCGACGAAACTTGCGCCGCCGGCGGCCGCCCATCCTCGCCGGGGCCGCGCGGCCTTCCGGTCACCGCGGGTGCTCGGCGCGGAAAACCTTGTGCCCTGAGGGCGGATTGGGCATTCTCCCGCAACCATTCTCCGGGCCAATGGATATCGCCGCTCTCATGTCGGACAAACGGGTCTACCTCTACGATTGCACGCTGCGCGACGGCGCCCAGACGCTGGGCGTCGACTTCAGTGTTCTCGACAAGGAAGTCGTCGCAAGGGAACTGGATCGCATCGGCATCGATTACATCGAGGGCGGCTGGCCCGGCGCCAATCCCACCGACGACGCATTTTTCGCCTCGCCTCCCAAGCTTGAGCGCGCGCGCTTGACGGCCTTCGGCATGACCCGCCGGTCCGGGCGCAGCGCCGCCAACGACCCGGGGCTCAACGCGATCCTTTCGGTTGGTGCGAAGGTGGCCTGCCTGGTGGGCAAGACCTGGGACTTCCACGTCCGTGTGGCGCTGGGCGCCGGGCTCGACGAGAACATCACCATGATTTCCGACAGCCTCCGCCATGCCGGCGAGCGGGCCGAGGAGGTGATCTTCGACGCCGAACATTTCTTCGACGGATACAAGGCCGACCCGAAATACGCGATGGCCTGCCTGGAAGCGGCGCGGGACACCGGCGCGCGCTGGATCGTGCTGTGCGACACCAATGGCGGAACCCTGCCCCATGAGGTCGAGGAGATCGTCGGCAAGGTGAGCGAACGGATCCCCGGCGAACGGCTGGGCATTCATTGCCATGAGGATACGGGGACCGGAGCGGCCTGCAGCCTGGCCGCCGTACGGGCCGGCGCGCGTCACGTTCAGGGGGCGCTCAACGGTCTCGGGGAAAGATGCGGGAACGCCAATCTCATCACCATCATCCCGACCCTGGTCCTCAAGATGGGGTTTGAGACCGGCGTCACCCCCAACGACCTCACCCAGCTTACCCATCTCTCCAGGATGTTCGACGAGAATCTGAACCGGGCGCCCAACCGCAGCGCGCCCTATGTCGGAGAGTCGGCCTTCGCGCATAAGGGGGGCCTGCACGCCTCTGCGGTGGAGAAGGACCCCCGCTGCTACGAGCATATCGTGCCCGATCTGGTCGGCAATCGCCGCCATATCGTCGTCTCCGATCAGGCCGGAAGGACCAGCATTCTCACGCGGCTGCGCGAGATGGGGATCGATCTCGACAGCGGCGACGACAAGGTGACGGAACTGGTGCGCGCCGTGAAACAGCGGACCTCGGATGGCTACGCCTATGACGGCGCGGAGGCCAGTTTCGAGCTGCTTGCCCGTCGTGCCCTCGGCGAGGTGCCGGAGTATTTCCGGCTGACGAGCTTTCGCGTGATCGACGAACGGCGGTGGAACGCCAAGGGCGAGCTGATCACGCTCTCGGAGGCGACGGTCAAGCTGGAGATGAACGGTCAGATGTTCATGGCGGTGGCCGAGGGCAACGGGCCCGTGAACGCGCTCGATGCCGGCCTCCGCAAGGTTCTGACGCCGCTTTACCCGCAACTCGAGGATCTGCGCCTCGTCGACTATAAGGTGCGCATCCTCACGCCGGGGGACGGCACCGGCGCCGTGACCCGGGTGATGATCGAATCCGGTGACGGCCAGGGCGAGGTCTGGTCGACCGTCGGGGTCTCCACCAACGTGATCGACGCCTCCTTCAACGCCCTCAACGACAGCATCGCCTACAAGCTGTTCCGGGATGGCGCGCCGGCACCCGACAGCCTGTCGTGAAGGGCATGGCCGGAACCCATCGCAGCCGCGCTACTGACACGGTCGCCGAAAGCGAAAGGTCGGGCGCCCCCGCGGTCATCCTTGTAAAGCCGCAGCTGGGCGAGAACATCGGCATGGTCGCCCGCGCCATGCTCAACTGCGGCCTCACCGATCTGCGTCTCGTGGCGCCCCGTGACGGCTGGCCCAACCCGGCGGCGGAAAAGTCGGCGTCCGGGGCCACGGTGGTCCTCGACCGGGCGCGCGTGTTCGAAACGACGGCGGACGCCGTGGCCGATCTCAACCGGTTGTACGCCACCACGGCGCGGTCCCGAGACATGACCAAGGCGGTGGTGACGCCGAGGCGCGCGGCCTTGGAGATACGCGAGGCCGCGGCGGCCGGACAGCACGCGGGCCTGCTGTTCGGGCCCGAGGCGAAGGGCCTCCACAACGACGACGTGGCCCTCGCCGACACCATCGTCACGGCCCCGCTGAACCCGGGCTTTTCGTCTCTCAACCTGGCCCAGGCCGTCCTGCTCCTCGGCTATGAGTGGTTTCAGGCGGGGGTCGAGACACCTGATCTCGAAGTCACCCTGCCCAAGGGGACGCGGCCCGCGACGAAGAAGGAGCTTCTGCTGCTCTTCGAGCATCTGGAGCGGGAGCTCGACGCCTGCGGTTTCCTCCATGTCCGCGAGAAACGGCCGGTCATGGTCCGTAATCTTCGAAACATGTTGCAACGCGCCGGCCTGACCGAGCAGGAGGTGCGCACGCTTCGCGGCGTCATTACCAGCCTGGTCGATGGACCGCGCGAATAGCATCGGTCGTGACGCCCGACAATCCTCCAATCAGATCCGTTCGGAGAGCCAGATGGCGAAACGGGTGGCCCTTCGCACCGTGCCGCTGAGCACGCGATAGCCGGGCGCGCGCTCGGCGCCGTGGTCGAGTCCGGTGTCGCGATGCTCCAACTCCTCCTCGCGGAAGCGCTCGCACACCGCCTTCAGTTCCGGCTCGTCCTCGCCCAACTCCTCGATCTGCTTGGCGTAATGGCCGTCGATCACGTCCTCGACGGCGACCGTGCAGGCCATGGCTGCCTCGCGGCCAAGCATCGCGGTGCCGGCCCCGAGGGCGAACCCGGCCACATGCCAGATGGGCAGCAGCACGGTCGGCCGCACGCGCCGCTTCACGATCAACTCGTCGAAGGTCGCCTTGTGGCCCCGCTCCTGCTCCGCCATATGCTCGATGATGGGGGCTTCCTCGCTATCCCCGAGGACGGCGAGCTGGCCCTCATAGATACGGACGGCGCCGTACTCGCCGGCATGGTCGACCCGGATCATGCGGGCGATCCGCTCGCGCGGGTCTGGATCGCCGGGCAGCCGGCGGGGGCGCGGGGGAGCGGCGCTCATCGGTCCATGGCGCGCAGCAAGCCACGCGCGCCGATCAGCGAGAAGGCGGTCATCAGCAGGTACATGCCGACATTATAGGTGGCCATGGAGATTCCGAACAGCGTCCAATCGACCTCGTCGCAGGCTTTCGGCTGCTTCGTGGTGAGCTGGGCCTTGAGATCGGCCAGCGAGATCTCGCCGGGAATGCCGCCGCCGCAGGCCCCGAGGCTGCCCCACCAGTGCTGCTCGACCCCCACATGGTAGAAGGCGATTCCCGCCCCGGCCAGGAAGACGGCCCCGCAAAGGGCCACCAGCAGGGTTCGCGCATATGGGCTCAGCGGCGGGGCGAGGGCCGTCAGCCCGACGGCCGCGGCCGCGGCATACGCCGCCTGTTGATAGCGGCACAGGACGCAGGGCTCGAGCCCGAACCCGAACTCGGCGGTGAACGCGATGGCCAGCGCGCCCAGGCTGATCAGCGCGATGGCGCCGGGAATCAGGCGCGGATCAAGGGTCTCGATGTTGCGGTCTGCCCAACGCATGGGCTTGATATGGGGCCTCGCGGCGCGGGCGCCTAGTGTCCCGATCGCGAGATTCGTTACATTGAATCTCGCGTGAATCGGCACACGAACTTGTTGATTCTCGTGTGATTCAGCTTCCGAAGTTGGGCACACATAACGTGCCGAACTTCGGAACCATCACACTAGGGCATGCTCTAAAATGCGTATTTGGCGACGACGAAGCCGCCGACCAGCAGCACGCAGAAGAGGATGGTGAGCAGTCCCAGCCGGCGCTCGATGAAAAGGCGAATCGGCTCGCCGAAGTACCAAAGCAGCGCGGCGACCAGGAAAAAGCGCATCCCCCGCGCGAGGGCGGACGCAACGGTAAACACCGCGAAATCGAGGGCGGTCAGCCCGCTCACGATGGTGATGACCTTGTAGGGAAAGGGCGTCAGCCCGGCGATGAAAACGGCCCAGGCGCCCCACTCGTTGTAGGTCTCGCGGAACTCGAAGAACTTGTCGGTGTAGCCGTAGAAATCGAGCACGGGCTTGCCCAGGGCCTCGAAGGCGAAATAGCCGATGGCGTAGCCCAGCATCCCGCCGAGCACCGACGCGATCGTGCAGACGAAGGCGATCCGCCAGGCCCGTTGGGGGTTTGCAAGCACCATCGGGATCAGCATCGCGTCCGGCGGAATCGGGAAGACCGAGCTCTCGACGAAAGAGACGCCGGCCATCGCCGACATGGCGTGGCGATGCCCGGAGAGGCGCATGACCCAATCATACAGGGAACGGAGCACGGGGCGGGGTCTCCCAGCGGTTGGACGCGCCGCTGTTTAGCAGGCCGGGGCAGGCGGGGCAATCTCGGCGGCGTGGCCTGTGTGTTGACGCTTGGCGGCCGGCGGCGCTATTGAAGGGGGCGCGGGTCGACAGCC
>JANQJG010000185.1 GCA_028281785.1 Rhodospirillales bacterium | reverse complement strand
AATCGACGCCGACCTGATCGTGATGGCCTCCCACCGGCCCGCCATGCGCGACTATCTTCTGGGGCCCAACGCCGCCCGCGTGGTTCGCCATGCCGCGCGTTCCGTCCTTGTCGTCCGCAATTGAGAAGCGGTGCACGGGCTGCGGAGCCGAGGACAAAGGCCGTCAAATCGGGATGACGAACGCCGCCGGAGCTTCTAAAATGCCCGGTGACGATGCAGCCCGGATCGATCCACTTTCGGCGCGCAGGACGCGCCAGCGAGCGCACCCGTAACTTGAAGCTTCAGGGGGCGCGATGAGCGGTCCGGACGATACGAATCAAAACACCAACCCGCCGCCCCTTCCGGGCAGCCCGCCGGATGGTCCGCCATGCCGGGCGCAGGATGGTCATTTCCGTGTCGGGCAGATCGTCCACCATAAGCTGTTCGACTATCGCGGCGTGATCATCGATGTCGATCCGATCTTTCTCGGCACGCGTCAATGGTACGAGAGCATGGCCAAAAGCCGTCCGCCCAAGGACCGGCCCTGGTATCACGTGTTGGTCGATGGATTTGAGCATCGGACCTATGTGGCCGAGCGCAATCTGGAGCCGGACCCGAGCGGCGAAGCCATTCGCCACCCCGAGATTGATTATTACTTCGAGGGCCTCGATACCGGCGGCTACATTCCGCGCCGCAAGGGTAACTGACTGAAGTCCGACTCCACGGTTGTCCCGTCCCTCACTTGCCACTAAACAAGGGTGCGGAACACTGCCAACGTGCCACCGACGGGACCTCACTCAATGACCACGACCGCACAGCTCGCCAAGGCCGGCTTCGGCCGCGAAACCGCACGCATCCTTCTCGACATCAAGGCCGTCAACTTCCGCCCCGAGGAGCCGTATACGTTCACCTCCGGATGGGCGAGCCCGGTCTATATCGACTGCCGCAAGGTCATCTCCTTCACCAGGGAACGCCGCAGGATCATCGAGATGGCCCTGGCCACCCTGGACAACACGGTGGGCCGGGACGCGATCGACATGGTCGCCGGGGGCGAGACGGCAGGCATCCCGTATGCCGCTTGGCTCGCCGAGGCCGGCGGGTGGCCGATGCTGTATGTCCGCAAGAAACCCAAGGGATTCGGCCGCGACGCGCAGATCGAGGGTGATCTGCACGAGGGGCGCCGTGTGCTGCTGGTCGAGGATCTGACGACGGACGGCGCGAGCAAGATCCGTTTCGTCGATGCCCTGCGCCGGGCCGGCGCCAACGTCTCGGATACCTTCGTCGTGTTCTTCTACGGGATCTTCCCCCAGGCGGAGCGGGATCTCGACGCGGCGGGGATCGGCCTTCACTATCTCACCACATGGCGGGACGTGCTCGCCGAGGCCGAGGCGGGCGGCGACTTCTCCCCGGAAACGACCGCCGAGGTTCGCGCTTTCCTCGACGACCCGGCCGGCTGGTCGGCGGCCCATGGCGGACGGAGCAGCGTCTAGAGCATGATGTCTTTAGGTCTACCCATCTGCGTTGTGCCCTGGGGAGGCGATCCGCAAGGCGTGCCGCGCAGGGCGATGCCGGGCCATCGGCCAAGCGGCGCAACGGGGCGGGCGTCCGTCAGGGCGCAACCCGAAGGGCCGGGCGCTTTTGCGCCCCGGGTGCGTCGACGGGCTTGCCCGTAGTCCCCGATACGCGCTTCGCCCGTCTCCTGCCCGGGACGCAAAATCGCTCCGGCGCAGGTGAGCATACCTAAAGACATCATGCTCTAGTGTCCCGATCGCGAGATTCGCTACATTGAATCTCGCGTGAATCGGCACACTAGATCAGATCGCGATTAAATGGAATCGCTCTACAATACCATTTAATCGCGTGAATCTGATCTAACTCATTGAAATAGAGCGGATTCACGCGATCAATTGGAAACATGCGGCGTTTCCGATTGATCGCGATCCGCTCTAAATTGTTGATTCTCGTGTGATTCAGCTTCCGAAGTCGGCCACACATAATGTGCCGAACTTCGGAACCATCACACTAGGGCGACTTCGCCTCGGGCGTTCTTGGCAGGGTGACGGTGGCCCTCAGGCCGCCTTCGGCACGGTTGGCGAGCATGATCTCGCCGCCGTGGCCACGGACGATGGACCTCACGACGGACAGGCCCAGGCCGACGCCGCCCGTCTCCCGGCTGCGGGAGGGATCGAGCCGGTGGAACGCCTCGAAGACCCGCTCGATCTCGGCCTCGGGAATGCCCGGCCCCTCGTCCTCGATATCGATCGCGACCTCCGTCTCCGCCGTCCGCAGCCGGACAAGCGCGCGGTTGCCGTATTGAACGGCGTTGTCGATCAGATTGCCGAAGGCCCGCTTCAGCGCGACCGGCGCCCCGATATAGGCGAAATGGGCCGGGCCGTCATAGCTTGCGTCCTGCCCGGCGTCGCTGGCCGCGTCGCAGAGACTTTGCAGGAGGTCGGCGAGATCCAGAGTCACCCGCGCCTCGGCCGAGGCGTCGTCGCGCGCGAAGGAGAGGGTCGCCGCGATCATGCGCTCCATATCGTCGAGATCGGCGAGCATCTTGTCGCGCTGCTCCTCGTCCTCGACGAACTCGGCGCGCAGCTTGAGCCGGGTTATCGGCGTACGAAGATCATGGGAGATCGCGGCCAGCATGCGCGTCCGGTCCTCAACGAAACTGCGAAGACGCCGCTGCATCTCGTTGAAGGCGCGCGCGGCCCGCTCGACTTCTCGGGGCCCCGTCTCCCGCAAGGACGGCGCGTTGACGTCGCGGCCCAGGCGCTCCGCCGCGCCGGTGAACAAGGCCAGGGGAATGGTCGCCCGGCGCACGGCCCAGACCGAAACGACGATCACGACGAGTGTCGTCAGCAGGATGGCGAGGAAGTACCGCGTCGTCCAGAAAGAGCGCAGACTCAGAGAGGGCATGGCGAAATCGAGCCAGCTCCCATCGTCGAGGCGGAGCGAGATCGTCAACGTTCTCGCCGGCCGCCGGTCAGGACCGGCCGCCAAATCCGAACCCTGCGTGGTGGGGCCGCCGCGACCCCGTCCAAGGCCGGGGCCCACCCCCCGGCCCATTGCGGCCCCCATCCCGGGACGACCCGGGTGAGCGCCGGCTTCACCCAATTTCGACACGATGTCCTCGGGCGACGCATAGGCCATGCGCAGGCGCGAGGTCTCGAGATCTCCCAGCTGGTAGAGAAGGACGGTGCCGACCGCCCTCGCCCACCGATCCCGGGAGTCCGCCTCGACCAGCGGGCTATCCGGCGTCCAGCGAATCCTTAGGCCCGGCCAGCGCATGGACCGGACGAGGGCCGGCCGAGCCACAGGCGGGGTTGTGTTGACGGTCTGTGCGATCGCGGCGATGCGTTCTCCGAGTTGCCGGGCGCGCGCTTCCGCCAGGGTGTTCGCCCGGTCGCCGGCATAGAACCCGAGGCCGACAAGCTGCGAGACCACGAGGCCCAGCAGCAGGACCAGCACCGTGCGGCCGACGATGGTTCTTGGCCACAGGCGCATCAGGCGCGCTCCACGCGGGGCGTGAACATATAGCCGCCGCCGCGAACCGTCTTGATCAGCGCGGGATTGGCGGGATCCTGCTCGATCTTGCGACGCAGGCGGCTGACCTGGACGTCGATGGCGCGGTCAAAGGCCTGGGCATCCCGCCCCCGGGCCAAGTCCAGCAGTTGGTCGCGGCTGAGAACGCGCTGTGGGCGCGAGGTGAAGGCGGCCAGCAGCTCGAACTCCCCGCCGCTGAGCTGAACCAGGGCGCCGTCGGGGGAATGGAGCTCCCGGGCGTCGAGGTTGAAGCGCCAGCCGGCGAAGGTGACGACGGTGTCGCGGTCCTCGTCCTCGGCCGCCGGGCGGGCCCGCGCGCCCCTGTCCGAGCCGGCGCGCCGTAGAACCGCCTTCATGCGGGCCAGCAGCTCCCGCGGATTGAACGGCTTCGGCAGATAGTCGTCGGCTCCCATTTCGAGGCCGATGATCCGATCGGTGTCCTCGCCCATCGCCGTCAGCATGATGACCGGAAGGTCGGATTCGGCCCGGAGATTGCGGCACAAGGTCAGGCCGTCCTCGCCGGGCAGCATGAGGTCGAGCACGACGAGGTCGATCGCCCAGTCATCGAGGGCCTTGCGCATCTCCTTCCCGTCGGCGGCGACGGTCACGCGGTAGTTGTGCCGGCCGAGGAACCGGGCCAGGAGGTCCCGTATCTCCCGATCATCGTCGACCACGAGGATATGCGGCGAACTTTCCATGGGCCGACTATAGCGCGGGCGCGGCCGAAGCGGACGGGATATCGGTTACCGAGTGTTGCCGGGGCCGGCTCTTGAAACACTCGGTTACAAAAAGGCCCTGCCCGGAAATACCTCGGCAACAGCGCGGCGCTCTACTGGCGGCAACGTAAATCCGACAGCACAGGAGATGATCGTGAAACGCAACCATCTGGCCATCAGTGCCATCACAGTCGCGGCCGCGCTGGGGACCGTGCTGGCCCTTTCCCATCCGGTCGGCGCCGCCTCGTCCGATACCGGCAGCACCGTGACCGCGCCGGCGCCCGGCTACGGCCCCGGTGATGGGCACGGCTATGGTCGCGGTTACGGCCGTGGCCCCGGCATGGGCGGACGTGGAATGGGCCCCGACAGGGCGTGGGCGCCGGGGGCCGGCCCGGGACCGCGCGCGGCCTACTGGGCCGATGCCGACCGTGACGGCGTCCTGACCGTCGAGGAGGTGAAGTCCTTCGTCGAATCCCGTCATGCCGCCATGGGCTGGACCGACGTCGATATCGCCAAGGTGGAGGAACTGGACGAGAACACTATCGTTGTCCAGATCGCCGACGAGGGTGGCAACACCGTACGCAGTCTTGAATTCCCGAAGAAGGTGGACGCGGCCGCGGCAAGCCGTCCGGGGCGTCCCGGATATGGGCGTGGCCGGGGCGGCTACGGTCCCGGCATGCGCGGCGGATATGGTCCGGGGATGGGGGGCGGCTATGGCCCCGGCGGCGTCGCGGCGGCCGACGGCGAGGTCACCGTCGACGAGGTACGGGCCCTGCTGGAACAGCGGCTCGCCACGCGGGCGAATGCCAACCTCAAGGTCGGCGACGTGACCGAGACCGAGCGGGATACGATACTCGCCGAGATCGTCACACAGGACGGGTCGCTCGTGCGCCGCGTGGAGTTCGACCGGAAGACCGGCCGTCCCGTCTGGAACCGATGACCGCCAGAGCATAGAGCATGACGTCATAAGGCGCCGGATGGCGGCCGGTCCCCGCGCGGGGACCGGCCGCTTTTTCTTTGCGCGGACATCGCCTTCGAGCACCCGCAACGGCTCAACCTGGATGGCGTTTTTCCGCGCTTGGTGTTTGTATCGCCTCGGTTCGCCTGCTAGAACCCTTCCAAGTCCAAAGCATTGGCGTACCGAGGAGGAGACATAATGCCCATCACAAAAACGGCCAAAACCCTCATGCTGTCCCTGGCCGCGACGCTTCCGCTTCTGGCAAGCTTTCCGGTTCTCGCGGCAGAGGACTTCCCGACCCGCCCCATCAAATTCCTGATCCCGTTCAATCCGGGCGGCCAGTCGGATACGGCGGTCATTCTTCTTCGTCCGGGCCTGGAGGAGAAGCTGGGCGTCGAGATCGTGGCTCAGCACCGGCCCGGCGGCGGTGGCGCCGTGGGATGGACGATGCTCTCCCAGCAGAAGCCGGACGGATACATGATCGGGGTCACCAACCTTCCCCACATCGTGGTCCAACCGCTGATGACCGACGGCGTCAAGTACAAGACCGAGCAGCTGACGCCGGTCTATCTCTATGCGCAGTCGCCGGGCGGCGTGGCCGTGAAGAAGGACGACGACCGCTTCAAGACCCTGGAAGACCTGATCAATTTCGCCAAGGAGAATCCGGCCAAGGTATCCATTGGCGGCACCGGCAAGTTCACCGGCAACCATCTCGGCTATCTTCAGTTCACCCAGTTGGCCGGCATCGACACAAGCTATGTCAGCTTCAACGGCGCCGCGCCGCAGACCGCCGCCCTTCTCGGCGGCCATGTGATGGCCATCTACGGCGGCACCTTCATCTTCGCCAACAAGCGCGAGGATTTGCGCGTGCTGGCCGTCGCGACGGAAGAGCGGCTTCCGGATTTTCCGGACGTGCCGACCTTCAAGGAGCTGGGCTATGACCTGATCGGCGGCATCGATCGCGGCGTGACCGCGCCCGCCGGGACGCCGCCGGAGCGTGTCAAGGTTCTCGCCGACGCCCTGCGCCATGCCGCCGGCAAGACGGAATTCGTCGAGGGCATGGAGAAGCTCGGCTTCCATCTCGTGAACCTCGGACCCGAGGAGTATGCGAAGTTTATCGAGGACCGGAGGCAGCAGTACATCAAAGTTCTCAAGGATGGCGGCTTCCTGAAGTAGGATCGCGGCGATCGCGGGCGAGCCTCGGCTCGCCCGCCATGCCCATCTGGACCGTGGGGAGTCCCCGATGGATTGGCTAGGTCCGGCGGTTGCGAACGTCTTCGCGATCGGGAATGTGCTCTGGCTGACGGTCGCCGTCGCGGGCGGCATACTGGTCGGGGCCCTCCCCGGCCTTACCGGCACCATGGCCATCGCGCTGCTGGTTCCCTTTACCTATGGATTCTCGCCCGAGACCGCGCTGATCGTGCTCGGGGGCGTCTATGTGGGCGCCATGTATGGCGGCTCGATCGCCGCCATCCTCATCAACACGCCGGGGGCTCCGGCGGCCATCGCCACCACCTTCGACGGCTATCCGATGGCCAGGAAGGGCGAGGCCGAGGAGGCCCTGAGCGCCGCGGCCACGGCCTCCGGGGTCGGCGGGCTGCTGGGCACGGTCGCGCTCCTGTTCTTTGCCCCGGCCCTGGCGATCGTCTCGCTTAAATTCGGTCCCCCGGAGTATTTCTGGCTCGGCATCCTCGGCCTCACGATCATCGCGAGCCTGTCCGCCAAATCGCTGTACAAGGGGATGATGGGCGGCCTGTTCGGCGTCCTGCTGAGTACGATCGGCCTCTCGCCGAGCACGGGGGCCGCGCGCCTGACCTTCGACATCACCGATCTTCTCGGGGGGGTCGACGTCATCGTCGCGCTGATTGGTCTTTTCTGCGTTCCCCAGGTGCTGACGATGGCCGAGGAAAGCCTCGAACGCACCGGGTTGATCCGCTACAGGCCCGAGCCCGGCCGGACGAGGCGGACCGTTCGTCTGGTTCTCAGCCGATGGGTGAATCTGCTCAGGTCCTCCATCATCGGGGTGATCGTCGGCATCATCCCCGGCGCCGGCGGCAACGTCGCGGGGCTTCTCTCCTATCAGGAAACCCTGCGCATGGCCCGCGATCGGGAGACCTATGGCAAGGGTAACGTCAACGGCGTGATCGCCTCCGAGACCGCCAACAACGCGGCCGTGGAAGGATCCCTCGTGCCGCTGCTGACGCTCGGAATCCCCGGCGCGCCGCAGGCCGCCGTTCTCTATGGAGCCCTGTTGCTGCATGGCCTGCGGCCCGGCGCCGAGCTGTTCACCGGCCATGGCGCGGTCATCACCTACACATTCATTCTCTCGCTGTTCCTCGCCAACGCGATCATGTTCGCGATCGGCATCTCGGCATCGCGTCTGTATGCCCGGGCGCTCAACCTGCCGATAAACCTGTTGATGCCGGTGGTCCTGGCGCTGTCGGTCGTCGGCGCCTTCGCCGGGCGGAACAGCGCCTTCGATGTCGGAATGATGCTGGTCCTCGGGCTGATCGCCTTCGGCGGAATGAAGGTCGGCCTGTCAGCGGCTCCGATTGCCCTTGGCGTCATCCTGGGACCGATCATGGAACGCGGCCTCGTCGAATCCATGATGCTGTCGCGGGCGACGGGAAGCCTGCTCGAGCTGTTCTTCACCCGCCCGCTTTCGCTGGTCCTGATTGCCTTGACGCTGCTGTCCCTGGCCTGGCCGATGTTCTTGAAATGGCGGCAGCGGGGCAAGGAGAAGGCGACCGACGAAGCACCCGCCGCCGTTTACGCGCCCACCGATCTGTGGCTGGCCCTTCCTGGGCTGGCGCTCGCCGGGATCGTCTGGTGGCGCACCAGCGGTCTGGACCTGCAAACGGCGGTCGTGCCCTTGAGCGTGTCCGCGGCGATCGGCGTGTTCTCGCTCGGCCTTCTGATCCGGGCCGGAATTGCCCTGGCGCGGCGGGACGCGGGCAAGGGGAGCGAACGCGATGGCCGTGGCGGGGCGGTATGGGTCGCCATCGGCTGTGCCCTCGCCTATGTCCTGCTGATCCCCGTCCTCGGGTTTTTCGCGATGACCTTCGCGGTTCTGGTGACCCTCGGCTGGCTGCTCGCGCCGCCGGAGAAGCGTCGCGGCGAGGCCTTGCGCATCGTCCTGACGGCCGCCGCTGTCTGCGCCGCCTTCTATGGCGTCTTCGTGGAGCTTTTCCACGTACCCTTTCCCGAGGGCGTCTTGATGTGATCGGAACGGCGGGGACCCGCGAAGCTGTTTTTCGCCGTAACGCCGGACACCCGGCCGCTCTTGACGATCCCGCCATCGCCACAACTTAGAAAAGATGCGGCTTTCACGAATTCGGGGGATCGAATGACAAGATTCTGGGCGGCGTGCGTCGTGGCGGTTGCCGTGCTGGCGGGCCTTCTGCCGGGATCGTCGAAGGCGGCCAAGGACGAGCTGGTCATCGGCATCACCCAGTTTCCCTCCAGCTTCCACCCCAGCATCGACTCCATGATGGCCAAGAGCTACGTGCTGGCGATGACGCGGCGGCCGATCACCGTCTTCGACAAGGACTGGGAGCTGGTCTGCATGCTCTGCACCGAGCTGCCGACGATCGAGAACGGCCTGGCCGTGCCCGAGATGACGCCCGATGGCAAGCAGGGGATCGCCGTCACCTATACGATCCGGCCGGATGCCGTCTGGGGCGACGGGGTGCCCGTGACGACCGAGGACGTGATGTTCACATGGGAGGTCGGCCGACATCCGCTGACCGGCGTCAGCAACCTGGAACTCTACCGTACGATCTATCGCATAGACGTGAAGGATCAGAAGACCTTCACCATGCATTTCGACAAGCTGACCTTCGAATACGCGGCGATCAACGACTTCCTGCTGATTCCCGCGCATCTGGACCGGCAGCCCTTCGCCGAGCCGGCGGAATACAAGCATCGGACCGTCTTCGACACCGACACCACCAACAAGGGCCTGTTCTTCGGCCCCTATCGGATCACCGAGGTCAGGTCGGGGTCCCACGTCGTGCTGGAACCGAACCCGACCTGGTGGGGGGATGCGCCCTATTTCAAGCGCATCGTCGTTCGGGTCATCGAGAACACGGCGGCGATGGAGGCCAACCTCTTATCCGGCGGCATCGACATGATCGCCGGCGAGCTCGGGCTCACGATCGATCAGGCGCTCGCCTTGGAGAAGCGCCATGGCGACCGCTTCACCTTTCTCTACAAGCCCGGCCTGATTTACGAGCATCTGGACCTCAACCTCGACAACCCGATCCTCGCCGACAAACGGGTCCGGCACGCCCTCATTCATGCGCTCGACCGCGAGGCCATCACCCATCAGCTGTTCGACGGGCGCCAGCCGGTCGCCCATGTCAGTGTCAGCCCGCTCGATTGGGTCTACGCCCAGGACGTCAAGCAGTATGCCTACGATCCCGACAAGGCGGCCCGACTGCTTGACGAGGCCGGCTGGTCGACCATGCGGCGAGGCGTGCGCCACAACGCCGAGGGAGAGCCGCTGACCCTGGAGTTCATGACGACGGCGGGGAATCGAAGTCGCGAACTGGTCCAGCAGGTCCTGCAAAGCCAGTGGAAGCAGCTGGGGATCGACGCGCGCGTCCGCAACCAGCCGGCCCGCGTGATGTTCGGTCAGTCCCTAACCCAGCGGGAGTTCTCGGGCGTCGCGATGTTCGCCTGGGTCAGCCCGCCGGAGAACCCGCCGCGTACGACCCTGCACTCCGACCATATCCCGACGCCCGAAAACAACTTCTCGGGGCAGAACTATACCGGCTTCAGCAACCCCGAAGTCGACGACCTGATCGAGCGCATCGTCATCGAGCTGGATCGGGAGAAACGGCGGGGGATGTGGCATCGCCTGCAGGAGATCTATGCCGAGGAGCTGCCGGCGATCCCCCTGTTTTTCCGCGCCAACAGCTATATCCTGCCGAACTGGCTGGAGGGCGTGGAGCCGACGGGGCACAAGCAGCCGACCGCGCTCTGGGTCGAGAATTGGCGGGCGAGAGCGCCCGAGGGCTGAGGAGCGTTTAGAGGTCGAAGCCTTTCCGCTTCAGGCGTTCCCGGCTTCTGCGCATGACCTCCTCGCCAATGTCCGCGCCCCAGCGGGTCCCCCAGGCCATGCTCTCCTGCAAGATCTGCGGCATGAGACGGAGCGCCTTCTTGCCAGTGTCGGATTCGTAGAAGGCGATGATGTCGATGACCTCGGCGTGGGAGAAGTGGGCATCGTAAATCGCCGCCATAGCCTCCGTGAGCTCCGGGGTGCGCTCCGAGAACACTTCCTTGGCGACCTCCTCGACGACACGCATCTCGTTGTCCGGGATTCCGGGATGCCGTTGTTTCAGGAGCGTGGTCTGCTGGTTGATGACAACCCCGAACATTTGTTGCGCGATGGCGGTTCCACCGGTCAGCTCGATGAGCCGCGCGATGTCCCGGTCCTTGGGCGCCTCTTGGGCCACGCCCGATAGAACGGTCACTCCCAACCAGGCGACAGCGAGCAGGGCGCAGAGCAGGTATCTTGTCTTCAACTTCGGTTCCTCCGGGGGGGGCAGCAAAAAAGGATCTTCGCACAGGTGTGTTAACAGACCATTTTCAAGGCGGCAGTCAGGACGCTTTCTCCCTCGCAAATGGGGCAACTATTTGGCGTTGATGCCCCTGTCCCGGATCATTTCGGTTTTGTGGTAATCTGCCGTCTGCGGAGGGTGCTGATTTGAGCTCGATTCCAGGGTCCGCGGCGGCGATCGACGGAAGGCACCCTGCCCTTCGGGTGCGGGATCTGGAAGTCAGTTTCGCGACCGAGGGCGGGATCTTGCGGGCTGCCGACCGGGTTTCATTCGATCTTAATCCCGGCCGCACGCTCGGCCTCGTCGGCGAAAGCGGCTGCGGCAAATCGGTCACCGCGCTGGCGTTGCTGCGTCTTGTGCCGCCGCCCGGGCGGATCGTCGGGGGCGAGATCCTTTTCGACGGCGTCAATCTCGCCAAGGTCAAGGAGAACAGGCTCGACAAGGTTCGTGGCCGGCGGATTGCCATGATCTTCCAGGAGCCGATGACGGCTCTCAATCCCGTCCTCACCGTGGGCGATCAGATCGCCGAGGTCCTGCGCGTGCATTTCGATACGGCCAAGGCGGACGCCTGGTCGGCGGCGGTCGACATGCTGGCGCGTGTCGGCATCCCGGACGCTCCGGCGCGGGCCAAGAGCTATCCGCATCAGCTTTCCGGCGGCATGCGGCAAAGGGCGATGATCGCCATGGCGTTGATCTGCCGGCCGGACGTGCTGATCGCCGACGAGCCCACGACGGCTCTTGACGTCACCGTCCAGGCCCAGATCATCGATCTGATGCTCCAGCTCCAACAGGACATGGGGACCGCCATTCTGTTCATCAGCCACGATCTGGGCGTGATCTCCGAGATCGCCGACGAGGTGATGGTCATGTATGCGGGGCGTGTCATCGAGCGGTCGCCGGCCGAGAGTCTGTTCGGCGCGCCGCTGCATCCCTACACCATCGGGCTCATGGAGACCTTGCCGCGTCTGGATGGCCGTCCCGGGCGGCTGCCCGCCGTCCCCGGCACGGTCCCCGATCTGCGAAATCTTCCGAGCGGATGCCGCTATTCGGATCGCTGTCCCCTGGCGGACGAGGCATGCCGGCACCGGGATCCCGACCTCAAGCCGGCGGGCGTGGGACGTTTCGTGGCCTGCCTGAAGGTCGCCCCATGAGCGGCGAAGCCCTGTTGGAGGTTCGGGACCTCTCCAAGGAATTCCGCGTCGGCGGCGAGGGACTGTTCGCGCGCGACGCGCGGCGCCTGCTGGCGGTGAACGATGTCAGCTTCTCCATCGAGGCCGGGGAAGTCCTCGCCCTGGTCGGAGAGAGCGGGTCCGGGAAGACGACCCTGTCCAGGGCGATCGCGATGCTGGAGCCGCCGACGCGGGGATCCGTCCGCTTTCAGGGTCAGGAGCTGACGGGGCTCGGACGCCGGAATCTCAGGCCGGTACGCCGCCGCATTCAACTGATCTATCAGGATCCGTACGGGTCCCTCAACCCGCGGCTGACGGTGGGCGCCATCATCGGAGAGCCCTTGGCGGTTCATGGCATCGGATCGCGCGACGAGCGGCAGTTCCGGGTCGCCCAGCTGATCCAGGATGTGGGGCTGTCCCCCCACGATCTGGCGCGATATCCCCATCAGTTCAGCGGCGGACAGCGTCAGCGTATCGCCATCGCCCGGGCCCTCGCGCTGGAACCGAGCCTGATCATCGCCGACGAGCCGGTTTCCGCCCTTGACGTCTCCGTCCGAAGCCAGGTCCTCAATCTGCTGCTCGATCTCCGGCGCTCCCACGGGCTGACATATCTGTTCGTCAGCCACGATCTGACGGTCGTGCGCCACATCGCCGATCGGGTCGCCGTGATGTATCTCGGCCGCATCGTCGAGCTGGCGCAGACCAATGAGATCTTCAACAACCCCCGCCATCCGTATACGCGCGTCTTGCTAGATGCTGTGCCCGAGGTCGGCCGCGGCAAGCGGAGACCGCGGGAAAAGCTTGCCGGAGAGCCGCCCAGCGCGCTCGAACAGATTCCCGGCTGCGCCTTCAATCCGCGTTGCTGGATCACGCGCGCCGAGTGCTTCCACACCCGCCCCGAGCTTGAACCGGCCCTCGGCGACTCCTCGCATCTGGCCGCCTGCCATCTGAGAAACGAGGGGCGGCTATGAGCCGGTACCTGACCACCCGTTTCGTCCAGTCGTTGTTGGTCCTGGCCATCATGTCCTTCGCCATCTACGGGCTCATGGGCTTGATGCCGGGCGATCCCATCGATCTGATGATCAGCGCCAATCCCGAGATCACGTCCGAGGACGCGGCCCGTTTGCGGGCGCTCTACGGCCTCGATAGGCCGATCCTCGAACGTTACGGCAACTGGCTCCAGGCCGCGTTGACCGGCGATTTCGGGTATTCCCGCGTGCACAAGCAGCCGGTCGTGGATCTGCTCCTCCCCGCGCTCGGGAGCACGGCGAGGCTGCTGGGGCTGAGCCTGCTTCTCTCGATCGCCATTGCCCTGCCGGTCGGCATCCTGGCCGCCGCCCGCCCCTACTCGCGGCTGGACTACGCCATCAATCTCGTCGCCTTCGCCGGGATATCGGTTCCGGTCTTCTGGCTGGGGCTCCTTCTGATCATGCTGTTTTCTGTGATCCTGGGGGTGCTGCCGGCCGGCGGAACCGAAACCCCGGGCGGCGGCGGCTTTTGGGATCAGCTTCGCCATCTCGTGCTGCCGGTGGCCACCCTCACCCTGGCCAGCGTTGGCGGCCATACCCGGTATGTGCGGGCGTCGATGGCCGAAACCCTGCGCCAGGACTACATCCGCACGGCGCGGGCGAAAGGCATCGGCTGGCGGCGGGTACTCTGGCGCCATGCCCTGCGGAACGCGCTGATTCCGGTGGTCACCATCCTGGCCCTGGACTTCGGCTTCCTGTTCTCGGGGGCGTTGGTGACCGAGACGATCTTCGCCTATCCCGGCATGGGAAAGATGATCTACGACGCCATCATGGGCAACGACTTCAATCTTGCCCTGATCGCCCTGATGCTGGCGACCCTGGTGACGCTTGTCGGCAACCTGCTCGCCGACCTTGCCTATGCCTGGCTCGACCCAAGGGTGACGTACAAATGAGCGGCGCCACCGCAAGCGGTCAAAGCGGCTGGGCGCTGGCCAGGCGGCGCTTCCGCCGCCATCGCCTGGCGATGGCGAGCGCGGCCGTGCTGGTGATCCTGGCCGTGTTGTCGATATCGGCCCCGCTTGTCGCCTACCTTCTCGACCTCGACCCCGCCGCCGTCGACCTCTTCAATCGCTTTCAGGGGCCGTCGCCGGCCCATCCGTTGGGCACGGACGAACTCGGCCGCGACGTGCTTGTGCGGCTGTTGTACGGGGGCCGCGTCTCGCTGCTGGTCGGGATCACCGCCGCCCTGGTCGCCTCGGTGATCGGGACGGCCGTTGGCCTCCTGGCGGGCTACTATGGGGGACGATTGGACGCGCTGCTGATGCGCCTGACCGACGGCATCATCGCGCTGCCGCTGCTGCCCCTGCTGATCGTGCTCGCCGCCGTCGATCTCGCGAAGATCGGCGTGCCGGCCGCCATCGCCGACTCCGAGAGCGTCAGCCTCTACCGGATCATCATCATCGTCGCCCTGGCCGGCTGGACCACGGTGGCCCGGCTGGTGCGCGGGGCGGCGCTGACGCTTCGGGAACGGGATTTCGTCGATGCCGCGCACGGGATGGGGGCCGGCGCGCTGCGCATCATGGGCATTCACATCCTGCCCAATCTGGTGTCTCCGATCATCGTCGCGACCACGCTTTCGGTCGGCAATATCATCCTGCTGGAATCGGTGCTCAGCTTCCTCGGACTAGGCATCCAGCCGCCGATCCCGAGCTGGGGCAACATGCTGACCAACGCGCAAGAATTGATCTGGTCGGCGCCGGCCCTGGCCTTCTATCCGGGAATCCTGATCTTCGTGACCGTGATCGCCTTCAATTTCCTCGGCGACGGCCTGCAGGACGCCCTCGATCCCAAGGCCATGGAGCGCTAACCACGCCGCTCAGTGCGACATGAGTACGGGCATGGTCATGTAGTCGAGAAGATGGCGGGTGACGTCTCCCAGCACCAGCTCGCGCCAGCGGGTATGGCCATAGGCGCCGGCGACGAGGAGGTCCACCCCCTCATCCGCCGCAAGCGACAGCAGTTCTTCGCCCTCCTCGATATCGGGGGCGTAGGCGTCCTGTGCCTCGGCCTTGATGCCGTGGCGGGCCAGATGCTGGCTGATGGCGGCGCCCGGGACATCGCCAAAGCGTTCCGAGTCATCCTTGGGGTTGATCGCCATCACCACGACTTTTTCCGCGCCGTAGAGGAGAGGCAGCGCGTCGTGGACCGCCCGCGTCGCCAAGGCGCTGGCATTCCACGCCACCATCACCCGCCGCCCGACCTCGGTGAACCGGCCGGCATAGGGAATGATCAGAACGGGACGGCCGCTTGTCAGAATGACGCGCTCGGGGATGCCGTCCGGGGCCGCTTCGTCCGCGGGATCCCGCTGCCCGAGGATGACGAGATCGCAGTAACGGGCATGTTCGCAGATCACCTCGAAGCGGTCGCCTTCATCGGTCCGCCACTCGGCGGAAAGACCGGCCCGCTCGGATTGGTCCACGAAGAGCCGTTCCGCCTGTTCCGCCGATTCCCAGGCCGCTTCCCGCTGTTTTTCCAGAAGCTCGCGGCCCATGCCGACCTCGATAAATGCCGGAAGCCGAATCGGCTCGACGACATGCATTCCGACAAGGCGCGCCTCGTGAAGCGCCGCGAGATGGAGTGCGGTTTCCAGGCGGGCGGCGCCCTGTTTGCTGTTATCGACATGTATGAGAAGCTCCTTGACGCTCATGCTGCCGCCTCCCCTGCCCTATTTCGGTCGACCTTCAGAGTTTTAGTGCCTTTGCCTGCGTTGCGCCATGATTTGACGCCCGTGTAACAAGCAGCGGCGTGAACCAGATCGCCTTGTAGGAGAATTCAATTTCCGGTTTCAGAATTTCGTCGAACTCTATGAAAACCAAATGAAACAGGCGATGCGTTCATCGGTAGACGCAAAAACTCGCCAAATGGCCGGCCTCCGGCCGTGAAATACCTGGAATGCTTAGTCGCAGTTCATAAATAGAGGGGGACCGTCGTCATCAATCGGTCATACTGCCGGAGAATATGGAACGCCAGGGTTGTGGCGTTTCCGCAGGGGGAAAAAGAGGAGCACGAATACGCCCGATGTACGGGTTGGTTCGCGCGCCAGAGATCGATCGGGCGGGCCTCACGTGGTTCAACGTGAACGAGCCGCTCACATTGAGCGCCCTGAGTGGGCGTCTCGTCATCCTCGATTTCTGGACGTTTTGCTGCATCAACTGTCTGCACGTCGTGCCGACGTTACGCCGGCTGGAGGAAGCGTTCCCGGACGAGCTGGTCGTGATCGGTGTTCACTCGCCGAAGTTTTCGGCCGAGCGCGAGCCGGCCAACCTTGGACATGCGATCGCCCGATGCGATGTCCGGCACCCCGTGATCCACGATCCGGAGATGGTGCTCTGGGACGAATATTGCGTGCGGGCCTGGCCGACCCTCGTTCTCATCGGGCCGGATGGCCGTATCCTCGGGGACATCACCGGGGAGCCGGACGCGCAGCGGCTCATCAGCGGCGTGGGCGCCATGCTGCATGCATGGCGGGAGCAGGGTTTGCTGTCGTCGCCAAGCCCGCTTCCCCTGGCGTTGGCCGAGGCGGCGGGCGGTAGCCTTCGATATCCGGGAAAGATCAAGCCCCTGCGGGCGCGCGACGGAAGCAAGTTGTGGGCGTTGGCCGACAGCGGGCATCACCAGATCGTCGTATTTGACGACCATGGAAGCGAGGTGCGTCGGTTCGGGAGCGGCGAGCCGGGCTTCATCGACAGCGACGCGGAAACCGCGGCGTTCTGCAATCCGCAGGGTTTGATCTGCCATTGCGGCGCGATCTATGTCGCGGATACCGGCAACCATGCGATCCGACGGATCGATCTGTGCCAGGGCGAGACGGTGACCCTGGCCGGAACCGGGGAGCGCGGCCGAGCGCTCCACAGTGCTCCGGCCGCCGCTTGCGAGACGGCGTTGGCGTCTGTCTGGGATCTGGAGCTCGCGGGAGACAAGGTGTTCTTCGCCAATGCGGGCACCCATCAGCTGGGCGAGCTGAATCTCGAGGCCATGACCGTTAGGAGCCTTGCGGGCACCAGCGGCGAGGATATCGTTGACGGACCGGCCATGGACGCGCAGCTGGCGCAGCCCAGCGGGCTTGCACTCGGCTTCAACCGCCAGACCCTGTATTTCGCGGACAGCGAGACCTCGGCGATCCGCTCGTTGTCGCTCTGCGCTTCGCCGCATGTCGAGACGCTGGTCGGATCGGGCCTCTTCGATTTCGGCCACGCCAACGGGTGCTTTGGCGAGGCGCGCCTGCAGCACCCGCTTGGCTTGGTCTGGTGCAACGGCCAGATTGTCGTGGCCGACAGTTTCAATGGCCGGCTTCGCGTGTTGGATCTGGACCGGAGTGAAGTCCGGGATCTCGACGAGGGTGGCTTCGATTCCGAGGACGACGCGACCCTGCCGGCCGGCGAGCCGGCCGGCGTTACGGCGGATGGCCCGGAGCGGCTGCTGGTGGCGGACACCAACAATCATCGGATCGTCGAAATCCGTCCCGAGCAACGGACGCTGCGAACCTGGGCGCGGTAGCGGGACCCGTTGGGCGGCGGGCACGGATATTGTGGTCACACGCTGGCGCTTGCGGCCATCGAGACTTTTACATTAGAGTTATCGAAAATTTCCGAGCGCGCTTGGATTTCTGACGTGCCGCATGGGGGTTGAGAGAATGGACTACGAGAAGTTCTTCGCTTCCAAGATCGAAGATCTGAAGACCGAAGGCCGATACCGCATCTTCGCGGATCTGGAGCGGCAGGCCGGCTCGTTTCCGCGCACCACGCTGCATTCGGACGCGGGGACCAAGGAAATCACCCTTTGGTGCTCCAACGACTATCTCGGCATGGGCCAGCATCCGGAGACCCTGGAGGCCATGCATGAGGCCCTGAATCGATGCGGCGCGGGCGCCGGTGGAACCCGGAACATCTCGGGCACGAACCACTATCATGTGTTGCTGGAGCGCGAGCTCGCGGATCTCCACCAGACCGAGGCCGCCCTGATCTTCGGCTCCGGCTGGATGGCGAACGAGACGACCCTGCGCACGCTCGGGGCCACCATCCCGGACTGCGTTCTGATTTCGGATTCGAAGAACCATAACTCTATGATCGAGGGCATCCGGCATTCACGGGCGCCCAAGAAGATTTTCAAGCACAACGATGTGGATGATCTTGAGCGGGTGCTCAAAGAGTTCGATCCGGATGCGCCGAAGGTGATTGCCTTTGAATCCGTGTACTCCATGGACGGCGATATCTCCCCGATCAAGGAGATCTGCGATCTCGCCGAGAAGTACGGCGCGATGACCTATCTCGACGAGGTGCATGCGGTGGGCATGTACGGTCGCCGAGGCGGCGGCGTGGCCGAGCGCGACGGGCAGATGCACCGTATCACCATCATCCAGGGCACCCTGGCCAAGGCTTTCGGGGTTGTCGGCGGCTATATCGCCGGCTCGGCGGGGATGTGCGACTTCATGCGGTCCTACGGCACCGGCTTCATCTTCTCGACGTCGATGCCGCCGGCCGTCGCCGCCGGGGCGCTGGCCAGCATCCGCTATCTTAAGCAGCATCACGAGGTCCGCGAACGGCATCAGGAACGGGCGGCGACGCTCAAGCGTCGCCTCGTCGAGGCGGGACTTCCCGTCATGCCCTCGGTGAGTCACATCGTCCCGGTCCTGGTCGGCGAGCCCGTTGCTTGCCGTCATGCCAGCAAGGAGCTGCTGGACCGGCACGACATGTACATCCAGGCCATCAACTACCCCACCGTGGACCGCGGCACGGAGCGGTTGAGGATCACGCCGACGCCGCTGCACACCGACACCGACATGGACCATCTGGTGGCGGCGTTGAAGGATATCTGGAACCGCCTGGGCCTCAAGGCCGCGGCTTAGTCGTCAGCGAAATCGCGTCTCGGGGGCGATGATCCGCCGTTCCGTGGCCGAGCTGAGCAGCGCGTCGATGAATCGGTGAACCTGGAGGGCCCCTGCGCCCGTCACCCGGGGTTCGCCGCTGGCCTCCAGCGCGTCGACGAAATCCGCGATCAGGCGGCAATGAAAGTCGTGCGGAAAGGCCATGGGATCGGCGCCGCCGGCTACGTCTTCTTCCGATCCTTCAACGAGTTCGCGACCATCCTGGAAGTAAACCCTGAGCTCGGCTCCGGTGAGGATTGCGGTTCCCTTCTCGCCGACCAGCTCGATGCGCTCCTTGAACCCGGGATAGCAGACGGTGGTGGCGTCGACCGTGCCGATGGTGCCGTTGCCATAGCGGACGGCGGCACCAACGATGTCCTCGACCTCTATGTCATGAAGGTGGCTGGTTTGGGCGAAGGCGCTGACCTCGGCGACCGGCCCGGTCAGGCTCAGAAGAAGGTCGAGGGTGTGAATGGCCTGGGTGATCAGCACGCCGCCGCCATCCTGGGCAAAGGTGCCGCGTCCGGGCTGGTCGTAATAGCCCTGCTGCGGCCGCCACCAGCGGATGAAGGCGGAGGCGTTGGCAAGCCGCCCGAGGGCGCCCTGGTCGAGCAGTTCCCGGAGCTTCAACGCGCCCAGCCGAAACCGGTGCTGGAGGACGACGCCGAGGGTGACGCCCTTGTCTTCGCAGGCCTCCACCAGCTCGACGGCGCGGGCGGTATCCACCTCGATGGGTTTCTCCAATAGGACATGCTTGCCGGCCTCGGCGCAGCGCTGAACCAGCCCCAGATGCGTGTTCGGCGGAGTCAGAACGAACACGGCATCCACCCCGGGATCCCCGAGAACCGCCTCGAGATCGCCCGTGGTCGGAAAGGGGAAGCGCGCGGCGAAGGCGTCCCGGCGCTCGGCCGTCCGCGAGAAGGCATGGGCGACCCGGACCCGATCGGAGAGGTCGAGCAAGCTCTTGGCGTGGGGCGCGACCGCGACCCCGAGGCCGATGATGCCGATGGTGATCATGACTGCGATGCCCCTCCCCTTATGGCTCCAGCAGAATCTTCGCGTGACGCTCCGGCTTGGCCAGAAGCTCCGCATAGGCCTCCGCAAACCGGTCGAGCGGCCATATGCCGGTGATCAGCGGCGCGGCCTCCACGCCGCCGGAGTCGAGCAGTCCCATGGCCTCCAGGAAATCGTCCGGTACGTAGTTACGCGAGGCGATCAGCGAAAGCTCGCGGCGATAGACCTTGGCATAGCCGAGCGGGATTTCGTGTGCTCCGCGGGGCGCGGCAACGAGCACCAGCCGCCCGCCGGGGCTCAAGGCTTCGAGCGCTGCGTCGATGGTTTCCCCTGTGCACACAGTATCGAAGACGACATCGGCCGGCCCACCTTCCTCTCGGAGTCTCTCGACAAGCGGCGCTCCGTCGGCGAGCACGAAACGCTCGAATCCCAGCTTGGATAACAGGTCCCGGCGTGCCTCCATCCGGTCGACCGCGACGACGTCGGCCGCCCCGTAGGCGCGGGCGGCCTGGGCAACCAGCGTCCCGATGACCCCGCAGCCGATCACGACCACCCGCTGTCCCGCGACCGTGCCGGCGCGCCGATTGACATGCACCGCAACCGCTGTCGGTTCGATCAAGGCGCCGTTTCGGCCGCGCAGCCCGTCCGGCACTGGAAGCAGCTGGGCGGCGGGCACCGCAATCCTCTCGGCGAAAACGCCCCGATCATGGCTGATCCCGAGCACCCGGAAGGTCGGGCAATGGTTGATGCGGCCGGCCTCGCAGGCGGGGCAGGTTCCGCAACCGACGCTGGGATAGACGGTCGCCCAATCGCCCTTTCGCAGGGACCCATCGGGCGGGACCTCCTCAACGACCCCGACGCATTCATGCCCGAGCGTCAGCGGATAGGCGGCGATGGGATTGTGCCCCTCGACGACACCGACATCGCTGGCGCAGATCCCGGCATGGACGATGCGCATCACGGCCTCGCCCGCCCCTGGCGCCGGCTCGGGACGCTCCGTGATCCGGAACGACCCGGGTGCTTCGACATAGACGGCCTTCATTACCCCACCCGTGGTTCAAACGCCGACTTGCCGGCGCGACTGGCAAAGATTATGGATTCCAAGGATTTGGATCATTGCGAGTAGCATATGTTTGCCGTTTAATCGAGGGGATTGACGTCTGATCCCGTCAATTCGGGCCTCGCGTTCGGGGTCGAGGGTAGGTCGAGGGAGGTTATGACATGAAGGAACTCAAGGGTATCTGCTGTGCCTTGTGCACGCCCTTTACGGAGGACGGCGAGTCGGTCGACGAGTCGGTGCTGCGCGCGCATATCGACTCCATGCTGGAGGCCGGGGTCCATATCATCCTGGTCTGCGGGGGAACCGGCGAGTTCGCCTATCTCCGCCCGGAGGAGCGGCGCCGCATCGCCGAGATCGCGTCCAAGCATGTCGACGGGCGGGCCGCGCTGCTGGTGCAGACCTCGACCATCAATACTGTCGACGGGATCGAGTATGCCAAGCACGCGGAAGGTGCAGGCGCCGACGGTCTGCTGATCCTGCCGCCCTATTTCGAGGGGCCGGACGAAAGTGGCGTCCTTGCCCATTACGAGAAGATCGCGGCCGCGGTGGGCATTTCGATCATGCCCTACAACATTCCCGTCCATTCGGGATTCGACATCACGCCGGCCATCTTCAAGCGGCTGATGCAGATCGACAACGTCCGGTACATCAAGGACAGCACCGGCGACCTGATTCGCATCCAGGAGCTTCTGGCGATCGGGGCGAAGGTCTTCAACGGGGCCGACCCCATCACCTTTTTCAGCCTGCTCGCGGGCTGTCCCGGCTGTGTCTGGGGGGCCGTGAACGCGATGCCCCGGGAGGCCGTGGATCTTTACGACTTCGTCCTCGCGGGCAAGCTCGTGGAGGCGCGGGATCTGTGGCGGCGGATGTACCCGGCCAATCACTTCTTCTGGACCCATATCTACAATGCCTCGGTGAAGGCCGCGACCAACCTGTCCGGCCGCCCTGTCGGGCCCTGCCGGCAGCCGGTTCAGCCCCTGACCGAATCCGAGATGGCGGCGCTCAAGGCGGCGATGAAGCCGCTGGGAGTATGAGTTTTCAGGCGCGGCGTTTTCCCCGGATTTCCTTGGTATCCGGGGTATTCGCCTTGCCCGTACCGCCGAATCATTCTAAAAATGGGGGTGAGGATCCACCGACCAATAAGAGAGCTGGGGACAGGCGTCTGACGTTCGAGCATCGTCACACAATCGGCCCCGAGGTCGCCCTCCAAATTGCCAGGAGCCCGGTTGTGAGAACGCCGTCGACCGCTGTTCCTGTCCAAGCGCGGAGACTTCTTACCCGGCTCATGGAACGTCCGAGCAAGGAGGTCTCTCTATGCTGAAATCCCTTCATATTGATCCCGGGAAGTGTACGAACTGCCTTCAGTGCGAGATGGCGTGTTCGTACGAGAACGAGGGGTTGTTCAATCCC
>JANQJG010000184.1 GCA_028281785.1 Rhodospirillales bacterium | reverse complement strand
TCTCGCGTGAATCGGCACACTAATTTATTGATTCTCGTGTGATTCAGCTTCCGAAGTTGGGCACACATAATGTGCCGAACTTCGGAACCATCACACTAGGGAGCCGCCCGCCATAAGCCGCAGAAGACCGGGGCCTTGTCAGCCCGCAAGGGCGGCGTAACTCTGGGCGGCGGATAACGGCTGCCGTTCGCGTAGAAGCTCGAACAGGCCGTCAATCCCCCGTTTTCTCAGCACCGCCGTGAACTCCGCCCGCTGCGTGACAAGCAGACTCATTCCTTCGACCATCACGTCGACCACCTGCGGCTTGCCTTCGATCGTACGCACGCGCCAGTCGCAGGCGATGGCCTGGCCGCCCTTCGCGGAAACGATCCGCGTCCGAACCAGAGTATCGCGTTCGTCGGCGGTGACCGTCTTGAGGATTTCGACCGATTCTCCGGAATAGTCGCTCAGCTTCTCCGCGTAGGATCCCAAGGCGAACTCGACGAACAGGTCGAGATACTCCTGCCTCTGGTCCGGCGACATGCGTCGCCAGTTGCGTCCGACCGCGTACCGACCCATCAGTTCGACCGCGAATCCCCGGCGCAGCACGTCGCGAAAGTAGACCGTCCGGTCCTTGCGCTCCATCGTCCGGTCGCTCAGGACGGCCACGGTCTGATCGGCCAAAGACTTAATAAAGCTGGTTGCCTCGCTGCTCCGTCCGTCCGCCCGCGCTGTCGTCGCGAAGGCCGTCAGACAGATCGCAAACAACGCCCAAATGAAGAAATACCGCTTGGCTCCCATATTCATACACGCCCATTTTCCAGCCACCGAAGAACTACCTGCTGCTCCCCTTGGGGAATATCCCAAGGTCGTCGCTCACAACTCCCTGATTTCGGGTCTTTTTTGGCCCTTCCCATGTCGGGCGGGCGTCTTTTTAGATGATCGCGTCGGACATGCCTGTGACGTTGGTCACGCCATATCCTTTTGAGGTATATCTCTAGCCCAAATGACCCAAGGTGGGCGGGCGGATGTCACGAATCTCCCATGGAAAGCTTGCGTTCTAGGCCGGGCCCGTCGATCAGGGCCTTGGCACGGTCCGTCTCATCGGGGAGCAGATCGGGCGGGACCCGCTCGGCGCCCAGGGCGTTACGTACCATGAAACGGGCGCAGTCCTGGTTGTCAGTCAGGCAGTAGTGCTGCCTCATGCGTTCCGCCATGGCCGGCATCCGCGCCATCTTATCGTTGTAGAACGGACATGTGGGCATGCAGATACATAGGGGCATGCGGGTGTCTCCTGAGCGGGTGCCTGGGCCGCGCGCCTTGTAGCCTGCCAAGTGAGGGTTAACGAGCGCCTAACCGGCGGCTGTCTGTTCGGACCCGGGCGGCTCGGGATGCACGATGACCTCCAGGAGAAAGGGAAACCCGGACTTCACTTCCAAGCGACCGCCCAGAGCAGCGAACATGTCACGCGCCTCCTGCGGAAGGTAGGCGGCCCGAACCGAGTCGAGGAAGCCATTCCGGTTGGGGATCCAGTGAAGCCACCATACGCGGCGCAGATCGAGCAGGTAGACATGGCCCGTCTGGCCGGCCGCGGACAAAAACACGTCCATCGCCGCGACCGGATCCCTGAAGTGATGAAGGGTGTAGGAGGAATAGACCAGATCGAAACGGCCGAGCCTTTCCATCAGCTTGGCGTTCAGGATGTCCCCTTTTTGGTAAGTGATTCGATCCGAAAGTCCCTTTTTCGACACGTAGGCGCGGCCGAGTTCGACCATGGGTTCCGAAATGTCGAGAGCGGTCACCGAGACGTCCGGGTACTTCTCCGCGATCAGCGTTGCCAATACGCCGGGCCCGGCCCCGACGTCCAGGAACCGGCCCCTTACGCCCAGCTTATCCAACCGTCTCAGGCACGCTCGATAGCGCCCCGTGCCTCCCTCGGCCTCCCGGGCATAGCGGCGGGCCGCCTCGAAGTCCTCGAAATGGTCTTCTTCCTGGGGTTCGGGAATACGTCGCGGCATGCTCTCCTCCATTGGTTTAAGTCCCCTTGCGGGCTGTTTCGGGCAAACCGGCTATGCCGTTGGGGACCGGCCGTCATCCTGGCCATTGCCGAGACGTGCGCTTGGGGATGCGTGCCTGACAGGGCCCGCCGTCCATGGGTGCCACGGACCGGGCGGAGATTGTATGAACGGCGTCACATTCCCCGGGAGTGGCGGCTGTCGCTGAATCGATTCCAGCGATCCGTAAAGGAAAAGGGGGAGCGGGCGGGCCCGCTCCCCCACAATTCGGTGCAGTTGGCCGACGACTACGCGTCGCCGAAGGATCCACTGCTCGCCTTGGTGATGGCCACGATCGAGGGACGTGGCGGCACGCCGTCCTGGAAGTCCGGGAAGCGCGTCGACGGGTTGGCGAACACCGATTCGCCGCCCTCGCCCGGATGCTGCACGGCCACGAACAGGGTCGAGTTGTCCGGCGTGAAGACGGGGCCGCACATCTCGGCGTCGCGCGGGCAGGCATAGAAGAACTTGGTCAGCGCCCGGCCCGGGCCGTCGAGGTCGCAAGCGTACATGCCGTCCGGAATGTTGTTCTTGCGCTGGCTCGATCCCTGGTCCGTGGAGATCCACAGCCGCCCCTGGTTGTCGAAGGTGCAGTTGTCGGGCGCGGCCAACCAGGCGCCGTATTCCGCCGTTTGCGGATGGTACTTCGCGCCGTGATCGGGGTTGTTGGGATCGCCGCAGAGCATGACGATTTCCCATTTGAAGGTCAGGGCGTCATGCTCCGCCATCTTGCCACCCTCGGGGCCGCGGGCTCCCGGCGGGATGAGCTCGAGGATATGGCCGAAGGCGTTCTCGGCGCGCGGGTTGGCGGCGTCGACCTGTTCCGGCTTCCGGCGCGTGTTGTTGGTCAGCATCATGTAGACGCGGCCGTTGACCAGGTTGGGCTCGACATCCTCGGGCCGGTCCATCGGCGTGGCGCCCAGCAGTTTGGCGGCCTTGCGGGTCTCGATCATCACGTCGCCCTGGCTGCGGAAGCCGTTCTCCGGCGTCAGCGGGCCGGTTCCCCAGACCAGCGGCAGCCAGCGGACGATACCGTCGTCCTCGAACTTGGCGACGAACAGCGTCCCGTCGTCCAGAAGATCCTGATTGTTGGTCCGGTTATTGGGATCGAAGCGGCCATTGCTGACGTATTTGTAGAGATGCTCGAACCGCTCGTCGTCGCCGGAATAGACGACCAAGCGGTTGTCCGGAAGGGTGACGCAGGTCGCGGCCTCATGCTTGAAGCGGCCGAGGGAGGTGCGCTTGACCGGGACCGAGTTCGGATCGTAGGGGTCGAACTCGACCATCCAGCCGAAACGGTTGGGCTCGTTCGGCTCTTTCTCGATGTCGAAGCGATCGTGGAAGCGAGACCAGGAGTACCGGCTTTTGCCCGCGAGGCCGTAGGACCGATAGTTCTCGGCTTCCGAAGTCTTCTCCGGGTCGCCGCTGAAATAGCCGTGGAAGTTCTCCTCGGCCATCAGCACCGTGCCCCAGGGGGTGACGCCACCGGCGCAGTTGTTAATGGTGCCGATCACGCGCATTCCCGTCGCGTCATAGGAGGTCTTCATCCGGTCGCTGCCGGCGGCCGGGCCGCTGATCGCGATTTCGGTGGTGCGGGCGGAGATGCGGCGGGCATAGGGGCTGTTCTCGACCACTTCCCACTGGTCGCCGGTCTTGCGGATCTCGATCACGGCGTGGCCATGGGCCGACATGTCGATGTCGGTCTGTCTGGCGTCCATCTGCGCGACCTTGTCCTTGCGGGTCAGGCCGTCGAACATCATCTCGCCGTTGGTGTATTCGTGATTGACGCAGAGCAGGCCGTGCTCGCTGTTGCTGGAGCCGGCGGGCAGCGGCAGATAGGCGACGAAGTCGTTGTTGTAGCCGAACTGCTTCTCCTGCGCTTCCGGGGTCAGGTTGTTGACGTCCCATTCCGGCGCGTCGCCGAGCACTTTGTCGCCCCACCTGATGAGGACCTGGGCGTTATAGCCGGGCGCCACGTGATGGTCGTCCTTGATGACGTGATCGGCCTGCTTGAAGGTCAGGGTGGAGGGATCGCCGGCGGCCGCCAGGGCGGTATCGGTGAGCCAGCGCATGGGCGCGATGCCGCTCGCCGCGGCCGCGGCGCCGCCCGCGAGCAGGCCCTTGACGGCGGTCCGGCGGCTCAATCGGGTTCTAACGATCTCCTCAAGGTGCTGACTTTGGGAAGTCGGTTCCTTGGTCATGACTACTCCTCTCTGTCGTTCATTGCGTTGTGACATGTCGAACGCGTCGCCCGGTGAGCGTCCGCCGGGTTGGAATCAGTAGAAAAAGTCGGATTTCGGCGCCCCGCATTCGGGGCAGGTCCAATCGTCGGGAAGGGCCTCGAAGGGCACGCCGGGAGGGATGTCCCAGTCCTTTTCACCAACGAACGGGTCGTAGATGTAGCTGCACTCAAGGCAAACCCACTTCTCCAAACGACCATCCGATGTGCGGGCGACCGGCTGTGGCCACTTGGACGGGTTCAGCAAGTCCATCCGCATTTCTGGAGATCCCCACCATGGACGCACGACAAGCCGTTGATTTGTCGCGCTGCAGTGCCTGCTTATTCGCGCGGTTGGGTTGCGGGTCTGTTTCAGTTTCTTGAAGAATTGATGACTCCCCCAAAGCCAATGGCTTGGCGCGTGTTTCACCCGTCGCGGCCATATGATCTTGAGCCATCGCGTCTTCGCCTCGGGGCGGCTGGCGGGGGCGACTCGGAAAGGTATACTCGCGTATTACGGGTCTTTCCGCTGCCGGATTTGTCCAATGTGGTTTGTATAGACGAGACGTCTCGTCTCGTCTAAAATGCCAACGCCGGGATGGATGTTGAAATGGCGATGACACAGCGGCGGCTGGCCGGGCGACGGCCCGAACGACGATCCCAGGAAAAATACGAGGCGATCCTCGATGCGGCCACTGCCATGGTGTCCGCGCGAGGCTATCGGGCCGCGACCGTCGAGGCCGTGGCGGCGCGCGCCGGCGTTGGCAAGCAGACGATCTATCGATGGTGGCCCAATAAGGCCGCGCTTTATGTCGAGGTCTACGCCGCCCTGGTTCCCGCGGCTCGCCTGCAGGTGGAGGCGGGAGATCTCACGGCCGAGCTGCGTCATTGTCTGCGGCAGCTTTTTCAGATCTACCGTGAGGGGCCGGCGGCAAGCATCCTCGTCGGGCTTATCGCCGACGCCCAGGACGAACCGGCGGCGGCCGAGGCGATACGCCAAGGACTGATCGTCGGGCGCCGGGCACTCCTGCTGGAGCCGATGCGTCAAGCCATCAAACGCGGTCAGCTCCCCGAGGATTTCGACTGCGAACGGGCCTGCGATCTGATCGTCGCACTGATCTGGTATCGGCTTCTGTCCGGCCAGAGGGGGCCCGATGACGACTTCGTGGAAACGCTGATCGACATGGCGTTGCGGAGTTCGGGATGAACGAGGTTGGAGCCGCTATGCGTCTGGAGGACTACCGGCCCGGCGCTCTTGGCCGTATCTGCGAAATGCAGGCTTCGGAATACGCCCTAAGCTTGGGTTTCGGCCGCGATTTCGAAGTCAGGGTGGCGGGGGACATGGCCGCGTTTCTGGGGCGTTTCGAACCGGATCGGGATCTCTTCAAGATCGCTCTCCAGGATGACGACATTGTCGGATCGGTCGCCCTGGACGTCTCCGCCAGACCGGATGGGTGGGCCCATCTCCGCTGGTTTTTCGTGGCCGACTGTCATCGTGGTCACGGACTCGGCGGGCACCTGCTGCGCACCGCCCTGGACCACGCCCATCATGTTGGGGGGCGGGGTGTCTATCTGTGGACGGTCGATGGCCTGCCCGCCGCTCGCCATCTTTACGTCAAATTCGGGTTTCGGTTGACCCAGTCCGAGCTTGGCAACAGCTGGGGGCGAGAAATCGTCGAGCAGCGGTTCGAGTTGTCTCTCTAAGGCTCTGGCGACAAGGGAGACAAAGTTCTCGGAGTGGCTTGGAGCGCGGCGGTCCGTCCTACCCCCCAATTGTTGGCCATCTGTCCGGTCGTGCGTGGCGAGGAGCGGTGAGCAGCCGATGAGATCGCTCACCGCTTCCGTATCACCAAATGTCAGCGAACCGTGATGTTTCGAGCCCGCAAGTCCATATAGGGCAGCGGATAGGGCGACCAATCGATGTCGTCCCGGATGCCATAGAACATGCCGAGCTCGTGGAGGACGATCGACGGCGGATCGACCTCATGAAAGATATCCAGGGTTTCGCGGTGCAGAGCGGCACGCTTCTCGTCGTCGAACTCCGTGGTCAGTTCCGTGCCGATCTCCACAAAGCGCTGATTGTCCCATGCCTGCGCGGCCGTGCGGATGAAGCCCGTGGGCCCGTACAGCGGCCAGAGGGAGCCGAGCATGTCGGGAAAGTTCATATTGATCGAACCGTTGAACACGGCGTCGACGGGTTGCGCGAATATCTGGCCCCAGTTCTCCTTGACCTGGAGATCGACGTTGACGCCGACCGCCCGCCACATGTCGGCGATGGCCTGCGCCGACAAGATCTCGGCGGTGTAGTATCCCTGCTGTGTCCGATAGGCGATGGGGCTGCCGTCGTAGCCGGCCTCGGCCAGCAGCGCCTTGGCCTTCTCCGGATCGTATTCCGGGCCAATATCGTCCCGAACATAGGTGTCTCCATAGGCCTCCCACTGGAACCCGTTGGGGATGCCGACGCGGTTGTCCCAGAGTTGTTCGACGATGAGTTTCCGGTCGATGGCAAGGCTCAGTGCCCGACGCACCTTCACATTCGCGAGCCAGCCCTTGTCGGTGTCGATGTTGAGGACCCGATAGTTGACGATCGGGCCGCCAACGACATTCAGGTCGGACCGGCTTTCGATGGCTTGAATCTGGTCTGGGTCGACCTCGGTGATCATTTGGAAGTCGCCGGCGGCCAGACCGGCGATCCGGGCGGCCTGCTCCGGCACGACCTGAAAGCGAACCGTTGCGAAAGGTGGCTTTTCGCCCCAGTACGACTCATGCGCCTCGAAGACCAATCGGTCGCCGGGGACGAACTCTTTGACCTTGTAGGGCCCCGTGCCGATCGGCGCGAGCCCCCAGGCGTCGGGATCCGCCGCGGCCTCATAGGCCGCCTTGCTCACGACTTGGGAACACCAGCTGGCCATGCGGCGCTCGAGCAGCGGATCGGGCTCTTTGGCGACCAGCCGTACCTTGTATCGGTCGAGAACCTCGATGCGATCGATCGTGCCGAGATAGAGGGAACAGGTTCCGTGGCCTGGGGCGTCCTCATTGCCGATGCGCTCCGGCCCCCAGCTGAAGGCGACATCCTCGGCGGTCATTTCGGTGCCGTCGTGGAAGGTGACACCCTCCCGAAGTGTCAGGTCGAGCGTGCGGTCGTCGACCCGCTGCCATGCGGTCGCCAGGCCCGGCCTGAGCGTCCAGCCCGCCGCGAAATCGGTATCGATCGGAAAATCGTAGAGATTGTAGAGCGTCCGCAGCGATACGTTATAGGTCCAAATCGTTGGCTCAAGCGTTGGCGGATTGTTTTGAACGGCAATCACGAGCTCTCTGGCCGTGTCTTTCGCCATGGCCGGGCCGGCCGCGACCATGGCGACTGCCGCGATGGCCAGGGGAACTGCTCTTAACATCGATACCACCCTCCTCGGTTTACGGCTCCACAATCGGGTTGACGAAGCCTTCGGTTTCAATCCACCGCCGCGCACCTTCCGGCCAGTCAACGAGCCCGGGGGACGCGGTAGAGGCTTGGTCCAGTCATGCTCTAGCGCTTGGTCGGCAGCCGCGACCCGCTAACCTCTTCTTTCCGGTTCCGTGGCCTGGAAAGCAACTTGTTGGGTTGTTAGTACAAGTTTATCATGACGAACGTATGACCGCTGGGTGATATGCTGATGTCGGCCAAAGGGCTCACCGGAGTTTTCGGCACGAGAGAGGGGGGAAGATCGACGTAATGCCGAGCGGCTTTGATCAGAGTGTCCGGCGCCGGCCCGGTGACGTGCTATGGCGACAGATCGCGGACGCGCTTCTCGCTTCGATCGATGAGGGCCGCCTCGTGCCGGGCGCCTCCCTGCCCTCAGAAAACCAACTGATGGAGGAGTTCGGCGTCAGCCGAAATACGGTCCGTCGCGCCCTTTTGCGACTGCGCGAGCTCGGAAAAATCAGTGTCGAGCAGGGACGCGGTGCGTTCGTGCGCCAGCCACGCCTGCTTCAGTACACGATCGCGGAGCGAACCAGCTTCTCTAAGAACCTGGAAGAACAAGGGTACATGCCACGGGTCGAGTTTCTGGAAGCCGATACGCGGCTCCCAAACGACCATATCGCTGAGCTCCTCGAGCTCGGGCGCGACGATAGGGTGTATTTCCTCTGGGTCGTCTCGTATGCGGACGAGGTTCCCATATCGACAAGCCGCATTTTTCATCCCGCGGCTCGTTTGCCCGGCGTCATCGATAGACGGCGACGCGACAACAACATGTCCCGTGTCTACAAGACTTATGAAATCGAGGATTTTACGCGGCGTGTCACCTGGATCGAGGCACGCCAGCCGACGGAGGAGGAGGCGGGGGTCCTGCAGCAGGATGTGCTCGATCCGGTCATTGTCACGCAGAAAGTCGATGTCGATCAGCGGGACCGTCCCATCGAGTTCAGCGAGACGCTCTGGGTCGCCAGTCAGGTACGGCTGTGCATCCCGGGGAGCGAGCGTGAGAAATAGATACTCCGAGACCGTGGCCAAGCTGCCGCCGAGGCGTCGGGCGCCTCTCGAGGTAGGCGGCGCGACAGGCCGCTATTCCGGCGCGCCGGCCTTGCGCAAGCCCTCGGCGTAGTGCTCTGCGTCCTCCGGCTTGCGAAACCGAAGCGTTTCTAGGTGCTTGGCCAGGGAAAAGCCCGGATTGTGCTGCAGATACTCCTTGAACGCGGCCCTCGCCTCTTCCGTGCGACCGAGATGGGCCAGCGCTGCCGAGAACCAGCGGTAGATATAGAAAGGCGGGCTTTCGAGGCGGTACATGGCGTCCACCGCCTGTTCGTAGCGACGGGCGACGAAATAGGCGGTGACGAAAAATGCGCGCCGCCAGGTCGACGAGCTCGAGTTCAGTTGCAGGGAGTGTTCGATTAGCTCGATCGCCTTCTCGGGCTCGCCCAGATAGCAATTCGCGAAGGCGAGGAACGCATAGCCGTCGGCGTCGTTGGGATTGAGCTCGATCCCCTTGTTGACCGCGTTGACCGCCTTGTCGAGCCGCCCCTGCGACATCAGGACCTGCCCCAATGTCAGGAAGTTGGAGTGCGACATGGGATTGACGTCGACGCCCTTGCGCGCGAACTCCAGGGCCCTGTCCAGCGTCTCCTCGGGGTTGTCCGTCCAGTGCCGGTCGTACTCGATCATATAGGTCCAGGCGAGGCTGCCGTAGGCCCGGGCGTAGTCGGGGTCCAGCTCTATGGCCCGTTCATAAAGACGCCGCGCCTCTAGATTGTCCTCCGGCGTGAAGCGGAACCATAGCTCGCGCCCCCGCAGGACGAGCTCATAGGCCCTGAGGTTGTCCGTCCGATCGTTCGCGCGCGCCCGCTGTTGCTCGGTCGCCGCCACCTTCCCGGCCAGTGTCGCGACGATGCGCCGGGTCACTTCGTCCTGGACCGCGAACACGTCCTCGAGGTCGCGGTCGAAGCGCTCGGCCCAGAGGTGATGTCCGGTGACCGCGTCGATGAGCTGCGCGGCGATACGAACCCGGTTGCCGGATTTTCGGACGCTGCCCTCCAGAACGTAGCGGACCTTCAACTCGCGGCTGAGCTGCTGGATATTTACGGCCCGGCCCTTGTAGGTGAACACCGAGTTGCGGGCGATGACGAGCAGGTCCTGGAAGCGCGACAGCTCGGTAATGATGTCCTCCGTCATCCCGTCGGCAAAGTACTCTTGCTCGGGATCGCCACCCATGTTGTCGAACGGCAGCACGGCAATCGACGGGCGGTCGGGCAGGGCATCCAGGTCGACAGCCGGCGTCCGGGCGGGCTGCGCTGTTGGTGTCCGGTCCGAGGATGTGTCCTCTTCTTCACCATTCAGCCGAACGCGATAGACGCGGATCGGGGTGTCGATGTTCTTGACCATCTGCTCGCCGAGATCCTCGTATCCGACCGGCAGGCGATTGCGAATCTGATCGAAGACCGTGCCGGAAACGCAAATGCCGCCAGGCTCGGCCAGGGCTTCGATCCGCGCCGCGATGTTGACGCCGTCGCCGTAGATGTCCTCGTCGTCGGCCATGATGTCGCCCAGATTGATCCCGACCCTGAAATCCATGCGCCGGTCCGGGGGAAGGGGCGAGTTGCGCTCACCGATCTCCGTTTGCATGGACAGGGCGAAACGCATCGCGTCGAGGCAGCTCGGAAACTCGGCGAGAAAGCCGTCTCCCGTATGCTTCACGATGCGGCCCCGGTGCTCGGCCATTTTGGGATCGATAATGTCTCTTCGACTGGACCACCAGGCCGCCATGGTCGCGTCCTCGTCATGGGACATCATACGCGAATAGCCGGCGACGTCCGCCGCGACCACCGCCGCCAGTCTGCGGTCGAAACTCTGCTGGATCATGGGACCCTTCTCCTGTGGGGCGGATGAGCCACAGGCGTCTGAGCGGGCTTGCTTGTTTGCCCCCGAGAATGGCTTGCCCTGTCAGGTTCGAGTTCTGAGTGGCTCTCGCCGGCTCCTACGTCGTGAAGTCTCCGCCCTTACCTTGAAGAAAATGGGATGCCGGGATATCGGTCGCAATATGCAAACCAACGAGCGCCGGGGCTTTACAGTCCCGGCTCATGGCCCTTAAGAACACGTATGTCACACCGCTTGTCGACGTCCACGCCGCCGGTCATCGCCGCCTTCATCGGCGCGCAAACCTTGGGTGATTTCGCCTATCTGCATGTGCAGGCGACGAGCGTGGCCCGTCAAATTCCAGGCAGCAAGCTGATCATTCTCTATCGCGACGATCGCCCCTACAAGAATTTCATCAACCAGCTGAACCCCTATGTCACGGCGACGGTCAAGGTTCCCGCCGATCCCAATTTCGTAATTCCCATCGATTGGTTCGACGGCGAAGACAAGGGTGAAAATGGTCCCTTCGATCCGTCCTGGTACGCTCAGGGTATGCACAAGCCGGACGTTTTGATCACGCCCTCGATGTTGGATTTCGGCCGCTACGTTCCGCCGCCGCCGCGTCTTCGCGTCCCGGACCGGATGGTGCCGCTGCTTCGTCGCTCGCTGGTCTTGCGCGGCCTGGACGAGAACCGCTGGTTCGCCTGTGTGCATATACGCGAGACCGGATATGAACACCGCGCAGACCTCGACAAGCGGCGAAACGTGGATGTCCGTGCCTATTTCCTGGTGATCGCGCATATCGTTCAGGCCCAGGGCGGGCAGGTCGTTCGTCTGGGCGATCCCAGTATGACGCCGCTGCCCCCGATCCCGAATGTCGTCGATCTCAGCCGCGAGGCCGACAATTTCCCCGAGGAGGTTTTCGCCCTCAGCCGCGCCCGCTATTTCTTCGGAACCGATACCGGGCCGACGCAGCTGGCGAGCGCTCTCAAGGTGCCGATGGCCCTGACCAACGCCCTGGGGGTCTGCCTTTGGAACGACGGCGATGTCGTTCTCTTCAAGAATTTCGAGAACGAGGCGGGCAAGAACTTGTTGCTCGAGGACCTCCGCCGGATCGGCGTGTCGCTGCTGAACCTGCAACTCAAGGACGTCCGGTACCGCGACAACCATCCGGATACACTCCTCGCCGTCGCCGACCATATGTTCGAGATAACGCGGGATTGTCCAGGCTGGCGCGACACATGGCCCGAGGACCCCCCGCCCTCGGCGACGACTCTGGAGCTTCCCGTGGCGTGGCGGGACGTGGCCATGGAACTCGACTTCACATACTGGCCGCCCTCGGGCGCCTCATAGTGCTCTAATCGGTGCGCTATCGAGATGTCATACGTGAATCTGAAGGTTTAGACCGCTGTCTTTTCCAATTGCCTGTAACTTTGTTCTTAATTCAGTCCAATATGGGTGGCTGCGTGAAAAAACGGTCTCCCCGATTCTCGATCTCTTATCGTGAAAATTACGACTCAGTATTCCGTCAATATTAATCCAACTCTGATCCGACCTGTGCGACATACTGAGACCATATATCCATATCGTATCCACAACCGGGGTTAACGTCTCAATCAAGGGCGCAACATCCGTAATGTATGGAATGACCGGGCAAATCAAAGCCGAGGTTTTTACTCCCGCGTCTTTTACTTTTTTCAGAGCTTCTACTCTTCTTTCTGTCTCGATCGTATTCTGCTCGAACAGCTGCCTGACGGGGTCGCTATTGAAGGCGACCGAGATGCCGACGGAGGCATCCTCCATTTCTGTCAGGAGGTCCATGTCGCGGACGAACAGATCGGATTTCGTGAGAATACTTACTGAAAAACCCTTCTCGGCCAACAGCTCCAAGACCTCTCTGGTTTGGCGGTATTCGGCCTCGCTCGGCTGATAGGGGTCGGAGTAGTAACCCATATAGATCTTCTGCGGAGGAACGCCTTCGAGCTCTTCATTGAGTTGACTGCGAATGTCTCTGGGGATGCGGATTTCCTTGGCCCAGTCCGTTTCAGCCCGGTTGAGGACATAACAGTAGTGGCAGTTGTGTTCGCAGCCGATATAGGGATCCACTTGGTATTCGAGTTTCTTCAGCTCACAGGGCAACAAAATGGGCCTGTAGGAGCATGCGGATACCTTCATTTGTCCTTACCCCGCCGTATTGCTTGCCTATGCCTTGTGCTGCTGGCCGGAACCCACGTCCCAGAAGTTCAGCAAGGGACGGTCGCGCAAGGGCAGGGGCAGCGCCAGCACGTCGCTCTTCTCGACCTCGGCCTCGTCGCCGGGTGGGCGCCATGCGGAAATATCGGCAGTTCGCGCGGCCAGTCGGTCGGCGATCGCGATCAGCTCGTCGGGCGTTCGGTCGAGCCAACGACTGTCCGGCGGCGTCTCGCCTTGCAGAAATCCCGCGGAGTAGGCGGCCGAGCCGTCCAGCTCGCGCCCGTCGGCGAGGCGCAGTCGCTTCGTCAGAACGATATCCTCGGCGTTCCAAAGTCGGTCGGCGAAGCGTATCAGGTTGACGCCCGCGCAAGCAATGGCGAAGGCGGACGCAAGGGAAAGCAGATCCGGGCCGCAGCCGATGACGAACCGGGCCCGGCTCAGGGCCGCGCACTGAAGTTCGAAACCGCCATGCGAGCCGGCCAGATCAACGACCCCCTTGGGACATGGCGCAGCTGTCGCGTTCGGGCCGAGCCGCACGATCTGTCCCTTCAGATCCTGCGTAAGATGGCCGAGGAATGACTCGCCTCCCAGCACGAGCGTCTCGGCGTCGATGCAGGCGAACCAGGTGCTTCTGTCCAAACCCGCCCTTTCGGCGTCTTCGAGAAGTCTGGGTTCCTCGGAGGGGGGCAGGCGGAAGGCCGGGGGATTGTTCGCCAGACCACCGAGCCGACTCGGATCGGTACGGAGCATCCCGGGCATCAGGAACACATCTACGTCCGTAAACCCCTGCTCCTTCCAGAAAGGTTCGGGGCAACAAACCGGCGCGCGGTAGCCCTTGTCGAACCAGTCGATTGGAATGGTGACGGGGGACCCCGCCGGGGCTTCCATGGTCGCATGCAGATAAGGGTTGCAGGCGGCAATGAAGCGCCGGCTCGGCGGCTCCGGTCGGTAGACGGCGAAGACATGCGGTCTTGGAAAACGACGGACGAGCGCGGCGGCGACGACGTTCTGCCGAACGAAGCCGCTCATATCGGCACCCGTCAAATAGAGCCCAACCTTCTTCGGCGCCCGGCTTTTCTTCTTGTGGGCGGCCCATTGGGTCAGTTGTTCGATGCCGAAATGGTCTTCCGTATTGTCCATTTCGCTTCCGCGCGTTGCTGATCGCTCCCGGGGCCGATGCGAGAGCGCGATTGGGATATTGAATTATAATAATATCAATCAGCAATAACGCCAGCCTGCGCTCAAAACGACTCATCGAGACGGCTCAACGCCGTGCGCGGCGGGCGAAAACACGTAACCCCGCATAGCGGGGGCTGTGCGGCCCAGCTATATTCGCGACTGGAACCCCTCTGCTTGTCGGGAGATGGACACCATGACGGGTACGCTTTGGGAGCTCGTGCTGGCATCCGCCGTCTTCGTCCTCGGGCATTTCCTGGTATCCAGCACGGCCCTGCGGCCGGCGCTGGTCGGGAAGCTCGGGGAAAGCCGGTTTCTCGGCCTGTACTCTCTCGTCGCCATCGTGACCCTGCTCTGGATGGTCATGGCGTATAACCGCGCACCGTTCGTCGAGCTCTGGTTTGCCGGGACCGGTATCCGTCATCTCGCCGGCGCGGTGATGCTTATCGCCTTCCTCCTGGTTGTCGGCGGCTTGACCGTCCGCAACCCGACCTTGGTGGGGGGCGATAAGGTGTTGGGCGAGGTGACATCGGTGCCGGGCTGGGTCAAGATCACCCGTCATCCCATGATGTGGGGTTTCGGCCTCTGGGCGCTGTCGCATCTCGCCGCGAACGGCGATCTCGCGTCGGTCATCTTCTTCGGGTCGTTCGCCATCCTCGCCCTCGTCGGAACCATGCTCATCGACCGCAAGAAGGAAGCCGCGCTGGGCGAGAGCTGGCGCGCCTTCGCCGGGCAGACGTCGAACCTGCCCTTCGCCGCCATTCTCTCGGGCCGGACCAAGCTGACCTTCGGCGAGATCGGCCTGTGGCGGCCGGCGCTCGGTGTCGCGGTCTACTTGATTTTCCTGTTCAGCCATGAATGGCTGTTCGGCGTCTGGCCGCTCGCCGTGAGCTAAAGACATAGTGCTCTGAAAGATGCCCCCTCACCCTGCCCTCTCCCCCCAAAAACCGGGGGGAGAGGGTTGAGAAGGCTTGGCGAGGCCACGGGCTGAGCCTTAGCCGGAGCTGGGTGAGGGGGAGTCGATTCGATTTCGTCCCATAGTTCCCTACGCCGGTTTGGGTTTGGGGTCGGCGGTCTCGGACGCGACTGCGGCTGCGGCGGCGTCGGTGATGGCCTGGCCCTCGGGGCTGGTGGGAGCGATTCCCGGTGGCAGATCGACGGCCACTCGCCGGTGGGCGAACTCGATGCCGTTGTCCCGGAACGCCTGCTGGACGCGGTTGTAGATCTCCTTGCGGATCTGGAATTGGAAGCCCGGCTTGGCCATGAACTTGCCGCGCACGATCATCGCCGAGTCCTCCATCGATTTCACGCCCTGCGACTTGAAGGGGGCGAGGAAGTACTGCCCCAGCTCCTCATGCTCCAGCATCTCGGCGCCGATCGTCTTGAAGATTTTCTTCACCTTGTTGAGGTCGGTGTCATAGGTGACCCGGAACTCCAGCTTCATGATCACCCAGTCGCGGCTGTAGTTGGTGAGGTGACGAATCTCGCCAAACGGCACCGTGTGCAGCGGCCCCATATGGTGGCGGAGGACGAGTGAGCGGACGTTGATCCCCTCGACCACGCCCTTCACGGAGCCGATGTCCACGTACTCGCCCAGCCGGAAGGCGTCGTCGAGCAGGAAGAAGATGCCGGACATGATGTCCCGCACCAGCGTCTGCGCGCCGAAGCCGACGGCCAGACCGACCACGCCGGCGCCCGCCAGCAAGGGCGCGATGTTCACGCCCAGCGAGGCGAGGACGATCATCACCACCATCACGATAATCACGATCTGCAGGAAACGGCGGATGAGCGGCAGCAGAGTCTGCAGCCGCGTTGCGCCCTGGCCGCCGCCCTCGCCGTCTCCCGCGCCTTCGCCGCCGTCCTCGGCCTGCGCGAGATGGCGGTCGAAAGCGGCACGCAACAGTTCCCAGCCGACATAGGCGACGAGGAGGGTCAGGCCGATATCGAGCGCGGCCCGGGTGACGACGGCGCCGACGCTCTGCTCCGCGAGCGACGTGATGTCCAGGCCCCACATGCGCGCGAGGAGGGCGAAGGTGATCAGGATCAGAAGAATGCGCGCCGCCCGCCGCATCACGCGTTCGGTTCGGCTCGGTCCGGCGGCTTGTTCGCCCTCTCTCCGGCGTTTGGAGAGCGCGTCGGCGATGGCTTGGCCGATGAGAGCGTCTGCGATGGGTACCGCGACCAGGATCAGCAGGCTCGTGATCGGAACCGCAAGGCCGACGCTATGGCCGGAGAATCCTGCCAGCACGGCGAAGACATAGACCCCGACAACGTAAAGGGCCGCGAGAATATGCCAGATCTCGGCAAAGACTCGCTGAGCCCAGGATATGGGCATGCCCTCCCGCTCCTCGCCGCGTATCAACCGGGCCACGTCACGGCGGCTATCCCAGATCATCGCAAGCAGCATGAGAATGAAAATCGCCGCTACGATCATCAGGAGCAGTGTGTGCAGGGCATCCGCCAGGCCGAGAAGCTGCATCATCGCACAGCTCAGGAATCCGAAGGCGCCGACGACGGCGGACCAGAAGATCCAGCGGTGCAGGCTCAGCGCGGCGGCGTCCGAGAATGGCGCCAGGCGTAGCTCGGGTGTCCATGGAGCGAGGAGCACGCGGGACAGGGTCGCCGTCAGGCGAACAATGAGCACGGCCATCACATAGGTTGTCGCCGCGATACGGGTTGGTTCATGTCCTTGCCATGTGGCGAAAAACAGACCGATGACGACAAACGCAAAGACGCCCAGACACAGCAATTCCATCATCAGTCGCCCCGCGACGGCGCCAAGGCGCGTAGCGGCCCCCTCGGACTCCCGATGCGTCAGCCGCGTTCTCAGGGCTTGGGTCGCCCGCCGGAAGAGCCACTCGGCCCCGGCTGCGACGGCGAAGAGCACCAGCACCAACAGGAGCACGCGCAGGGGATGCCATGCGTCGCGGCCCTCCGTGAGCTTGCCGTAGGCGAACGGCAGGACCGTCGGCAAATTGCTGGCTTGAGCCAGGACCTCAATGAGGTTTTCGCGAACAAGATGCGCCTCCGCTTGGAGGCCTTGGAGCATGCCGGCGGGACTCTCCGACGCTGCCGCGCGGTCGGCCGCTATTCCCTCGAGGTAGCGGATCAGGAGATCGCGGATCTGATCGTCGCTGAGGCGTGCCAGCAGGGCCAGGCGCTCCTCGGCGGTCAGGTCGCCGGAGAGCAGATCCGCCCCCTCCATGTCCACGGTCTCACCCACGGAGGCCGAGGGGATCATCGGGGAAGCGGCTTTCGCCCCTTCACCGGCCATGCCCAGTGCGAGCAGCGCGAGGACGAGAAGCAGCGCCGCGAAAACCCATCGCGGATGCGCCTGATGGATCCGTCGCGCGGCTACCGTGCCACGTCGTTCCTTGTCTCGCATTTTATGTGCCCCCTGTCGCAAAGACTTGTTTTCACCTTGCGTCCGCATGTCTCCGTTTCAAGCCGAAGAAGTTTATGAAGTACCGCCATAAGCACCCGCACTCTCTTTGATGCCGTGCGGATCCGCGTGGTGACACCCGCTCATGCCGGGGCTGTATCGGCAAACATGTTGCGCCTTGCCAAAGCACCATCGGCCCGGCAAGCTGCCCGCCGCTCGACCGCGAAGCGACAAATCAAGGGGGGAACGCGATGCGCAAGCTCAAGATGACGATCGGCTCCGTCACCATCCGGGCCGAACTCTTCGACACGCCGACCGCCGACGCGCTCTACGAGGCGGCGCCCTTCACCGCCTCCGCCATGACCTGGGGCGACGAGGTCTATTTCTCGACGCCGGTGGGCGTCGATCGCGAGGGTGACGCTCGCGCCGTGGTCGAGGCCGGCGAACTCGCCTATTGGCCGGATGGCGACGCCATCGCCATCGGCTTCGGGCCGACACCGATTTCGCGCGGTGACGAGATCCGGCTGGCCTCGCCCTGCAATCTGTGGGGCCGCGCCCTCGACGACGTTCAGCAGTTGCGAAGTGTCTCCGCCGGCGCCGCCATCACCGTCGAAAGGCTGGAGGAGTAGCCGCTAGAGCGGATCGTGATCGATTGGAAACACGGCATGTTTGCAATCGATCGCGTGAATCCGCTCTCCCTCAATGAACCGGATCAGATTCACGCGATCGAAACGGTATCGCGGAGCGATTCCATTTCATCGCGATCTGATCTGGCGTCTTTTGCTGGACATCCGCCAACCGATAACAAATATCGAGGAGCGGCGAGGGGTGCGCACCCGAACCCCATCGATCTCCCCGGACGGATCGGGGGATTGCGAAGGAGGGGGCCGCGTCGACGGTTAGTGCTGCGGTTGCGCAGTCGTTTCTGGGGGAGATCGAAATCATGACGATCAAGCGTTCGATCGCTTGGGCCCGCGGCCTGGCCGGCGGTTTAGTGGTTTGGTTGGCTCTCGGGGGTATTGCCTGGGCCAATGATGTCAAGCCGGTCGATCCGCAGCCGGCGGCCGATGAGCTCAAGCCGGGTTTGGCGGTTCGCTATTACTACGAGTTCTTCCGCCATATTCGGGAATTGGTCGAGTGGGAGGGGTTCCGGGACGGCAATCCGGGTGAACCCCTTTTGGAACTGGATTCCCATGTGGGCGAGGACAAAGTCCTCGGCAGCGATCGGGACGACGGCGTCGGCGCCCGAATCACCGGCCTGATCCATCTCGAAAACCCGGGGACCTACAAGTTCGCGTTCGAGTCCAATGACGGCGTGCGTCTCGAGATCGGCGACCGGATGATCGTCGAGGACCCCGACGTGCACAGCGATCGCTACTCCGAGATCGGCACCCTCGATGTCTCGGAACCCGGCTGGTACCCCCTCACGATCCGCTATTTCGAGCGCAAGAGCACCTCGACCTTGCGGTTCTTCTGGCTGCAACCGGGCGAGGAGGGATCGATGGCGCTCGTTCCCCCCGAGGTGCTGGCGCATCTGCCGGAGTAAGGCCGGCGAGTCTTGAAGCGACACGCCTGATTGGCGGCCCTCGTGCTTCGACGGTGCTCAGCATGAGGGCCTCATCCTGAGCAACGTCGAAGGAGAGGCCCGAGTCCTTTTAAACGCTTGCTGGTGTAAGGCAGTTGGCGATCGACTTGGCCGCCTTGCCGCTACGGCCGCGTCGTGAGCTCCAACGAGAACTCGTGGTCCTCCCGCTTCACGTCGCCGGCGTCCCGCTCGCGCACCTTGACGCCGCGGGTGCGCACCCGGACCTCGTCCACATTGCCTTCGAGCAGGCTCAGTCCGCCGCCGATGTCCTCGCCCTCGACCTCGCCGAGGGGAGCGGTACTGCTGAACACGAGGATTGATTCGGTACCGAAGGGCGGGCTCACCTCGAGCACGAACCGATCCGTATCATCGGGAACGCGATAGGTGCGGCCACCCGCGAAACGGTTTGTCTCGCGATATCTGTTGGGGAGCAGCTGGATCAGGTTGCCGCTCGCGTCGCGGTAGACGACGCGGGCGTAGAAATCCTTATTGCCTTCCAGGAAGACGGTGATCTCCTCGCCCTTGCGATAGGTCTCGCGGTCGGTCCAGGCCCGTACTTCGAGCGTGGGGGCAAGGGCGGCGAGCCGCTCCTTGGCCGGTTTGGCGAAGGTCCCGTTCGGCCAATCCCGAAGGAACGCCTCCAGCGCCTCTCGGTCACCGCCCTCCCTGACCTTGGTCCAGTCGGCGGCCTCTGCGGCGTCGACCTCCGCGAGCAGGGGTGCGTAGACATAGGCGTGATCGTCCTGCCATGAGATCTGGTACCAGTCGCGGTCGACAACCTTGCCGATAACCTGCACCACGTTTCCGGCCGGCAAGGTGTCGAGCTTTTCGGAACGCGCCGACGGCTCGGCCCGCAGGTTCGCCGTGCGTCGCAGGACGAAGCTGGCGTCCATGTCGATGACGCGAACCCGCCGGCGCAGGTCGTCCGGCGGCGTCAGGCCGAAGACGAAGGCGTGGCGCTGACGCATGCCCACGGGCATCGCCTCGTCGTCGGGCAGACGGACGACGAACCAGTCCTCGCCACCCTCGGAGAGGACGCGGCCGGCGACCCAGACCTGGCTGCCGGGTGCGATCTCCTCGATCCGCCGGCCGACCGAGGACGGCGCTTCGCGGGCGATGAGGCGGCGGTCGGCCAGGATTTCACGCTCGATCGGCTCGAGTTCGAGCACGCAGCGCCGGGCCTCCGGCGGCAGGGATTCGGTGTCGAAGGTGATCTCCTCCAGCGCCAGGTTGCGGAAGCGCATGTCGGACACGTCGCCCAGCTTGAGCACGAGCCGCGTGCGATCCTCGCTGTCCCGGAACCACTGGCCGGAGACGACGGCCGTCGCCAGCTGCGGCTCGACCCGCTCGGAGACGGTGACCTTCACCCCCATGCGCTCGACATGGCGGACCAGGGTGCGCCTGAGCCCGCCGGTCAAAATCGTCGATAGTGGTTCGCAGGCGACGCCGGCGGCGCCCTGGAAACGGGCGACACCGACCAGCGAATCGGCGGGGAGGTCGCGTCGGCCGAGCGATGCCGCCAGCCCGTCTCCCGCCTGTTCGAGCGCCGTGCCGTAGGATTGCGCCCAGGCGCCCGGCGCGGCGCTCAGGAGAACCAGCAGGCATGGGAGAGCCCTCAGCCAACCCGTCATCTTGTCCCCTTTATCGGCGTTCTGTTCCTACCCTGCGGCTGCGCGTGCGCAGGCACTGCGCGAATCACCCGCACCCATTATGACATTCAGATTCATCCGCAACAATCGGTCGTGCGTCCCCCGCTGTTTGACATTATGTGAGGCTCAGGCCCCGTTTGTCTGAGGATTACCTTGACGATTGAAAGGCCGGAGCCGATTCTTGCGCGCTCCGAAATCCGATCGAAGAGGCCCCATGACGTTGAGTATCCGCTTCGCCGAGCCGGAGGACGCGCCGGTCGTCGCCGCGCTGGAGTCCGAGCTCAGCGCCCATCAGAAGGATTCGGAGAACCATTTCACGCCCGAGGCCGCGCGCCGCGATGGCTTCGGGGCCGACGTCGAGTTCGTCGCGATGCTCGCCGAGTGGGAGGGGGAGGCGGTCGGTTACGCGCTGTTTCACGACTCCTATGAGACGGCTTATGCCGCGCGCGGCATCTACCTCTGCGACATCTACGTCCGGTCGTCGGCGCGGCGGCGGGGGATCGGGCGGGCTTTGTTCGCGGCGGTGGCCGAGGAGGGCAGGCGGCGCGGGCGGGGTTTCGTGTGGTGCGCGTCGAAGACCTGGAACGCCGATGCCCATGCCTTCTACCGCGCCCTCGGTGCCTATGCCGAGCCGATCATCGCCCACGCGCTCACGGGCAAGGCTTTCGACGCCCTGGCCGACGAGGCCGCCGGATGGGGCGAGGCGGACCAGACTGGCGACTCCCTCGGGGTTGCCCGGCGCCAGGCTTCCTCGGCTTGACGACCGTGGGCAACGGCGGCGCTCACCTCCAGTTGCGTGAACCGCCACGCTCTCCTGGTCAAGGCGGTATTTCGGGCGGGTCCCGGCGGAAGCGATCGAGTTCGGTCAGGCGCAGCTTAACCGCTGCGCCAAAGCCACAAATACAAGGATGAGGCAAGATACTGAAAAGATTGACCTCATGCTGAGCCTGTCGAAGCATGAGGAGCGAAGCGTCTCGAAGTACGAGGTCGATCTTCTATTCAATTTTTCAGCAGCCTGCTAGAGCAAATCCCGAGCGGATTGAGTCAATCCGCGACGACGTATTTGCGTAAAATCAATATGTTAGAGCTTTTCACATGATCGGTATCAATCCTGAAAAGCTCTAAGGCCGTGGCTCTCCCCGCAACCCCTCGAACAGCGCCCGGAAGGTGGCGAGGATTTCCTCGCGGTCAAGGCCGCCGCCGGGCTCGCCCAGGCCCAGCGCGGCCTCGTTGAAGGCGGCGGAGAGTAGCCGGGTCAGCGGGTCGAGCGGCAGCTTGCGAATCATGCCGGCCCGCATCGCTGCGTCGAGTCCGTCTCTTAACGCCCGTGTCGCATAGCGGCCGTCGATCTCGCGCCACTCGGCCCAGCCCAGCACCGCCGGCCCATCCAGAAAAACGATACGTTTCGTGCCTGGATCGGCAGCGGCGTCGAAAAAGGCGAGGGACCCCTCCATGAGCTGGCTTATGGGGTCGCCGTCGCCCCGCGTATCCGCTTCGATATGCGCTTGAATGGCCTGCTGCTCGGCTTCGAGCACGACCCGGAAAAGGTCCTGCTTGTCGTGGAAATGGTGGTAGAGGGCGCCGCGAGTCACGCCGGCTTCGCGTACGATGTCGGGCGTCGCCGTTTCGGCATAGCCGCGGCTGGCGAAGAGCCGCCGGGCCGCGGCGATGAGTGCGGCGCGGGTCCGTGCCGTGCGCTCGGCTTGCCGGCCCTCATATTTTTTCCTCGATTCCGCTTGCATACAGACTGCCTGTATCTTATCTGGCCGTTCATCACGCTGACAAACATACAGTCTGTATCTTTTCCGTCCAACGAATTCGAGGAGAAAAACATGAAGACCACCAGCTACTATCCCGTGATCGCGACCGACCGGGTCGCCGAGACCGCCGACTTTTACCGTGGCCATTTCCGTTTCGCCGCGGTTTTCGAGGCCGACTGGTACGTCCATCTCCGCTCCACCGAGGACGAGAACGTCAACCTGGCGATCCTCGACTGCCGCCACGATTCGGTACCGGAGGAGGGGCGGCGGCCGGTCCAGGGGCTGCTCCTCAACTTCGAGGTTGAGGATGTGGACGCCGAATACGCCCGGCTCACCGCCGCCGGCCTGCCGATTCTTCTGGCCTTGCGCGACGAGCCCTGGGGCCAGCGTCACTTCATCACCCGCGACCCCAGCGGGGTGATGATCGACGTCATCAAGGTGATTCCCGTATCGCCTGAATTCGCGGAGCAATACTCGGAATGAGGAGAACGAGGCCCAAGCGGGCTGGGTCGCCGTCGCCGACATGCCATGATCGGGACGCCGCGCCATGCGTTGTTGCATCCGATCATCTTGTATTCTAGTATGTAAGTATTGAAGCCATTGACAGGCGGTTCGATGAAGAGCGGTCGCCGGCTTGTTCTTCTGCCAATCGGGCAAGCCCCCGCCGCTCGGTAGAGACGGAGGAGGCAACAATCATGAAGCTTTCGAAATACCTGTTGGCGGCATCGGCGGCCGCCGTGATGATGGTCGCCGGCCCGGCCTTTGCCCAGAACTGGGTGCTTAGCGTGAACACCGCGCTGACCACCGACGATCCCATGTACAAGGGGCTTGAGAAGCTCAAGGAAGCCGTGGAGTCGAAATCCAACGGCGAGGTCGGGATCCGGCTGTTCTCCGGTTCCCAGCTCGGCAAGGACGAGGATGTTCTCGAGCAGGCGCGCGCCGGCGCCAATGTGGCCGTGCTCGTCGATGGCGGGCGTCTGGCGGAATTCGCGCCCGAACTCGGCATTCTCGGCGCCCCCTATCTGGTGGACGACTTCGATCAGATGCGAAAGGTGGTGACGTCCGATCTCTTCGAGTCCTGGGTCGAGAAGCTGCGCAAGGCGTCCGGACATCAGATCCTGGCCTTCAACTGGTATCAGGGGCACCGTCATCTCCTGACGAACAAGGCGGTGAAGGCGCCGGCGGACCTTGCCGGTATCCGCATGCGCACCCCCGGCGCCCCGGTTTGGATGGAGACCATCCGCGCGATGGGCGCGACCCCCACGCCGATGGGCTGGACCGAGGTCTACAGCGCCCTTCAGCAGGGCGTGATCGACGCGGCCGAGGCGCAGATGCCAGCCGTCTACGGCTCCCGCCTCTACGAGGTCGTCGACCACATCACCAAGACCGGCCATTTCTTCCTCATCACCGGGCTGGTGACGAGCGCGAACTGGTTCGACACGCTGCCGGAGAAGTATCAGAAGCTCGTCCGCGAGGAAGCGTTGGCGGCGGGTGACTTCGGCTCCCAGCTCACCATCGACTCGTTGGCCGTCTACGAGAAGAAGATGAAGGACTCGGGCGTGACCATCACCGAGCTCGATAAGACTCCGTTCAAGGAGGCGACCAAGGCCGTCTACGAGAAACTCGGGCTCAAGGACCTCCGCGCCCAGGTGGACGCGGTCCTCGCGCGCTGATAGGAAATCGTCCGGCGAGGTGCGTCGTGCTTGGCGCACCCGCCGGCCGAAAGCCGTTCCGGGAGACCGTCGTGGCCCGTGCCCTGACATGGATGGAGACGTTCGAGCAGGCGGCGTCCCGGGTGCTGCTCTCGATCACCGTGCTTCTCGTCTTCGTCGCCTCGCTCGCCCGCTGGCTCGGCTATCCCATCGTCTGGTCGGTGGACATCGCCCAGCTTCTCTTCATCTGGATCTGCTTTCTGGGCGCCAACCAGGCGTTGCGGCGCGGCGAACATATCGGCGTGGACGCGCTGATCAACCGCCTGCCCAGCGGCCTGCGCCGCTGGATCTGGGTTCTCCATCTGCTCCTCATGGCGGTCTTTTTGATTCCGATCGTTTGGTACGGCATCGATCTCACGGCCCTCAACATCGAGCGCCGTTTCAGCGACACCGATCTCAGCTATGCCTGGGTGACGGTCGCCGTGCCGGTCGGGAGCGCCCTCCTGTTCATCACGATTTTGCGTCTTGGCCTCGGCGCAGTGCTGCGCGCCCGCGAGGGCCGCAGCCTTGAGGGGCCGCCGCGATGACCCTGATCGTGATCGTCTTCGCGGTGTTGATGATTCTCGGCATGCCCGTGGCGTTCAGCATAGGCATCGCGAGCTTCCTGTTCTTCGTGCAGTCCGATTTCGTGCCGATCTCCATCAGCGTTCAGCGTATCGCCAGCGCGACGCAGGCCTTTCCGCTGCTCGCGGTTCCCTTTTTCGTGCTCGCCGGAAACCTCATGAACGCGACCGGAATCACGTCGCGTCTGATCAGTTTCTCGATCACCGTGACCGGCTGGGTTGTCGGCGGGCTGGCCCAGGTGAGCATCGTCTTGAGCGCGCTCATGGGCGGGATTTCCGGCGCCGCCATCGCCGACGCCGCCATGGAGGCTCGCATTCTCGGGCCGTCGATGGCCGAGCGTGGGTTTTCCAAGGGATACACGGCCGGCGTCATCGCCGTGGGATCGCTGATAACCGCGACGATCCCGCCCAGCATTGGTCTCATTCTCTACGGATTCATTGGCAGCGTCTCGATCGGCCGGCTGTTTCTGGCGGGTGTGATCCCCGGCCTGCTGATGGCCGCGTTTCTCATGTCGACCGCCTACCTGATCGCCAGGCGCCGCGGCTATCGGCCCGAGCGTGATCGGGCGCCCTCCCTACGTGAAGTCTGGACCGGCTTGAACGAGGCCAAATGGGCGTTGTTCTTCCCGGTTCTGCTTGTCGGCGGGATCCGCTTCGGGGTCTTCACGCCGTCGGAGGCGGGGGCCTTCGCCGTCATCTACGCGCTGCTCATCGGCTTTTTCGTCTATCGCGAGCTGACTTGGCGCCGCGTCTGGGAGATGCTCGATCAAAGCGTCTCCGACATCGGCATGATCATGCTGATCATCATGTTCTCCTCGATGCTCGGCTACGCCATCATTTTCCAGCAGGTTCCGCAGAATCTCGCGGCGTTCATCACCGGGCTCTCCGAAAGCCCGATGCTCTTGATGTTCCTCATCCTGGCCTTCCTCGTGATCTGCGGGATGTTCGTCGAGAGCACCGTGAACGTGCTGCTTCTGACCCCGATTTTCGTCCCTGTTATCACCCAGCTCGGTTTCGATCCCGTGCATTTCGGGATTCTGATGATGAGCGTGGTAACCCTCGGCAGCATGACGCCACCGGTGGGGGTCGCGATGTACACGGTCTGCGGGCTGCTCAAATGCCCGACCGAGGAGTATGTTGTTGAGTCCTTCCCGTTCATCCTGGCTGTCTTGCTGCTGGTATCCGTACTGGCGTTCTTCCCCGAAATCGTCCTATTCCTGCCAGGGCTGCTGATGTAGCTCGGCGCACCCTCGTGGAGACCTTGCCTTGGAGACCCAACTGACCAAGATCGACAGGCGGAAACCGGCCGGCCCCCAGATTTTCGAGAGCCTGCGTTCGGCGATCGTCATGTCGCAGATCGGGGTCGGCCAGTCCTTGTCGGAAAACGAGGTCGCCGGCCGGCTCGGGGTCAGCCGGACGCCGGTTCGCGAGGCCTTCATCAAGCTCGCCGGCATGGGGTTGATTGAGGTCTTTCCCCAGCGCGGAACCTTCGTTCCCAAGATCTCGCCCCGGGCTGTTCGGAACGCCCAGTTCATCCGTGAGTCGCTGGAGGTCGGCATGGTACGTGCCGCCTGCCTTCATCCGGTGTCTGGGCTGGTCGAGCGGCTGCGCGAGCTCATCGAGCGGCAGCGGGCGGCTGCGGAGGCCAAGGACTTCGCGCGTTTTCTCAAGCATGACGAGGCGTTTCACTTCGCCATTGCCCGGGCCGTAGGCCATGAACGGGCCTGGGAGATCATCGAGGACGAAAAGGCGCATATGGATCGGGTCCGCTTTCTCAGCTTGCCGGGCGCATCCCCGATGCGTCGTTTGATCGGCCAGCATGAAGCCATCCTGCACGGTCTCGAGCGGGCAGATTTCGCGGCGGCTGAGACGGCGATGCGGGAGCATCTGAACGAGATCCTTCCCACCCTCGAGAAGTTCCGGGCCGAGATGCCGCACCTTTTCGTCGAGGGTGAGACCTGATGCCGGGAAAACAGAAAATGGGGCCCCGGCCATGAAGCGCCAGAAGATCGTCGACATCCGCCCGACCACCGTGACGGTCCCGCTGAAGGCGGCCTTGCGCCACGCCAATGGCTGCCATTGGGGCCGTTTCGTCCGCACCCTGATCGAGGTCGAAACCGATCAGGGGCTGATCGGGCTGGGTGAGCTCGGCGGGGGCGGGGAGAGCGCCGAGGCCGCCATCCGTGGCCTCCTGGACTACCTGCGCGGCCACGATCCCTTCGCCGTCGAGGATCTGCGCTGGAAGATCGCCAACCCCACCGCCAGCCTCTACAACAATCGCACCCAGCTGCTCGCGGCCGTCGAGTTCGCCTGCCTGGACATCATGGGCCAGGCCCTGGCCGTGCCCCTCTATGACCTGCTCGGCGGCAAGCTCCGGGACCGGGTGCCCTTTGCCAGCTATCTGTTCTTCACCTATCCCGTGGCCGGGCGGGAGGCCGTCGACGTCCGCACCCCTGATCAACTCGTCGCTGCGGCACGCGCCTTGCGCGAAAGTCATGGTTTTCGGAGCCACAAGCTCAAGGGCGGCGTGTTCCCGCCCGCGCATGAGCTCGCCTGCTTCCGGGCCATGGCCGAGGCGTTCCCCGAGGATCGTGTGCGTTTCGACCCCAACTGCGCTTTCAGCCTGGATCAGGCGCTGCGCTTCGGCCATGCCATCGCGGATCTCAACAACGACTACTACGAGGACCCGGTCTGGGGGTTGAACGGCATGCGGCAGGTGCGGGAGGCCGTGGGCATTCCCACCGCGACCAACACCGTGGTCGTGACCTTCGAGCAGCTTGCCGCCAACATCCGCGACCCCGCCGTCGACGTGATCCTTCTCGACACCACCTTCTGGGGCGGCGTGCGGCCCTGCGTGAAGGCGGCCGGGGCGTGCGAGACGATGCAGCTCGGCGTCGCCGTGCATTCCTCGGGTGAGCTTGGCGTGCAGCTTGCGACCATGCTGCATCTTGGGGCCGTGCTGCCGAATCTCGGATACGCCGCCGACGCGCACTACCACCACCTCACCGACGATGTCATCGAGGGCGGGCCGATGGTCTATGAGGGCGGCAGCATTCGCGTGCCCGACGGCCCTGGCCTGGGCGTGACGCTCGACCGGGACAAGGTCGCGCGTCACGCTGAACTCTATCGCGAGCTCGGCGGCTATCCATACGACCGCGACCCGGCCCGGCCCGGCTGGTTCGCGCGCACCCCCAACGAGGACTGGGCCGATCCTGGCCTCGAATACACGTTCAAGCTCTGAGCTGATCGGATAGGAAGAACCAGGCAGAGTGCGGAGCGATCCGAGGTGCCCTTAGTACGACCTGGAATTGATATGATATTTTGCGTATCGTATGGATATTCCTGTTTCCGTCGAGTCGCCACCTTCTAGGATTATGTCATGATGTATGCGCATGTATGCGCACCTGCGCGGGAGCGGGCGACGAACCGCTCTAGGCTGTAGTGACGAATTAGGATTTTAGGGGTTCCCCTGGCTAGGGATTTATGATTCAAGGCTGATTTTTGGAGGATCGGTCTTGGAAGGCGAAGT
>JANQJG010000153.1 GCA_028281785.1 Rhodospirillales bacterium | reverse complement strand
CTAGATCAGATCGCGATTAAATGGAATCGCCTTACAATACCATTTAATCGCGTGAATCTGATCTAACTCATTGAAATAGAGCGGATTCACGCGATCAATTGGAAACGTGCGGTGTTTCCAATTGATCGCGATCCGCTCTAAGACCGACCTCCACTCATGGCCACCTATTGAGATCGTCACCGCGTCCCGTCGGAGGGCATCGCGAAGCCTCGCCGAAAACCTTGGAAAACCGTCTCAACGAGTCGTTACGGGTGCAGGTTGGTATCACCCATACTTCAAATTCGTTTCCGTCGCGGTGAAGGAGTAAGCTAACCGGATCCCGAGCCGCAGTCCGTTAGCTTCATGAAACGAATGCCGCCCCGCCGACGGCGCGCTCTCCGCCGCATAGCAGGCCATCGCGGGCAAACGGCCGGACACGCGCTGGTCGTTGTCCGGCCCGCCTTATCGACTCGCGCAAGAAGCCCGACGGCGAAAAGAACCGTTATTCCGTATCAATGATCCACCGCGCAGTATCGCTCGATCCCGTTCTGGACCGCCCACATCGCCGCCTGGGTCCGATTGGCCGCATTGATTTTTTTGAGCAGCCCCTTGAGGTGGACCTTGACCGTGGCTTCCGTGATCCGCAACCGGTTGGCAATGACCTTGTTGGGATCGCCATTGATCAAACAACCAAGGATCTCGATTTCGCGTTGCGACAGCCCATTGGGTGAGCTGATCTTGCCTCGGGGCCGCGGCTCCATCTTGCCCTCGATAAGAAGCTTGGCAAGTTCCACCGGAAAGACCTTCTCGCCAGCCATGACGAGGCCGAGATACTTGATCAGCGCATCGGCGGAGATGTCCTTGACGAGGCAGGCGTCTATTCCGGCGTCCAGAGCTTGAGTGAGCTTGGTCGCGGAAATCTCTCCGGCCAGCAGAACCACCTTGGCGTCCGGGGCGGCTTGGCGAATATTGTGAATTGCGTCGAGATCGGACGGGCTACCTTCAACGAAATCGAGTATAACCAAATTGGCGTGAGTTCCGTTCTTCAACTCCGCCAAGGCTTCGGTGAGTTCCGTCGCCTCGCCGGCGACCGGAAACAGTGAATCAGCGAGGAACGTTTTCAACCCCTCGCGAAAGAGCCGACTGCGGTCGACCAGAAAGGTTTGGGTTCCTTCCATAGTTCCCCTCCGTGCATTCTCATATCGGAGCCCCGTCGCCCACTAATTTGCTTTTCGTTGGGGGCCCACTACAGTCTTACGGTTTGGTATCCCTGATCTTCCCTCACCCTTTTGGGATCAACCGACCACGGTGACTATTGTAAAGGGTTAGCCTGCTTTACGAATTCCCCCCACGGTTAGTCCCGCAGGTTCATTAGTGGTAGGGCAGATTCAAAAGTTTAGATATATCTACCCTATAGAGTAGAAATTGCGACTTTTGTCAACCCAAAATCGCGCTAATATACAATCATAAATCGTATTAATTTGATCTAAATTTCGATAAAGGTGCAATCAGTTGAGCGCGCGCGGCCTCATGGCGGCAGAGCGGAAGAAACCGCCATGCCTTCAGGGCAACCCGGTGCCGAAACCAAGCGGTGTCATATGGCATGAGGCAAGTCCCCAGCAAACGCGAAGGTTGAACGGTGCCCCATGATTTTACAATGGAATAGCGAACCCAAATAAGAGTTAGGAGTTTTGCTCGTAGGTGGTGGCGCGCCAACCTTCGGAATGTCAGAGGAGATTTAGGGTAGCCCACTTTTTTGTAATATTCGACGCGGATATGGGTCGATACTATGCACATGAATATGAGAGATGCGTCCGTTGCAGTTCCGGATGAAACTCGGTGCGGCAGGCAGCCAACAATAGCCGAAACGGGCGTAGCGCAAATGAGGGAAGATGCCGGTCATCGGGCTTCAATAGCCTGCCGGGAAGCTTGCGGTATTCTTCTTCACATTGGGAGTGTTCTGGTCAACCGATGCAGGGTGGCACGGTTACAATTGAACTCTTCGAAATTTTGGAGGGGATGGATCTTTTCGACCTTCTCTACAATACCGGTCGCCGTGAATATCTGAAATCTTTGCTCAACCAAATGTCCGATACGGAATTCGAAGATTTCTGTCGGATCTACCAAAGCATTTCCTGCAGAAGGGATGCTGCGGCCACAATGCAATGACAATCAAGCCGTAGCACAGCGGAAGAACCATGAATGTCGATTTAGTAACTGAATCTCGCGTTTCCGATACCAGTTGTCGTCTTGGCGTCGCGGCCGGAGACCCCGCGACCCTACGAATGATTCGACAGACTGTCAGCCTCAACCGTGGGTTCTCCATGATCGAGCTGGATGGTCTGGCGTCCATTCTCGATCCCGCAAGGTACAAGGACCTGGACGTCGTTCTTTTCAGCCTGAATGTCTTTCTTTCCTTCGGAAGGCGGCAGATCGCGGCGCTCGAGGAGATCCGCAAGACCACAAAGGTGATCCTCATGTTCCGGGAGGAGGAGCTGATCGAGGTTCTCAGCTTCGTGGACCGTTGCGATGGATTTCTGTTCACCGACCGCAACCTCGACCGTCTTGTCGACATCGTCGACCTGACCATGCATGGCTATTGCCTGATCCCGGCGCGGTTGTTGCCGGAACTGGTTTGGAAACACATCCGCCTCGACCTCGTTTCCCATCTCTCGTCGAACGAACGGCAGGTCCTTTCCCTGCTCGGAAGCGGAATGACGAACAGATCGATGTCCGACCAGCTGGGCATTCCGGATTCGACGGTGAAGAACCTTGTTCGTTCGGTGTTGAAGAAGCTGCATTTCCGCAACCGGACCGAAGCCGGCGTCTTCGCCATGCGGCAGGGTCTTTCGGCCTAGAGCGAATCGTGATCAATTGGAAACACCGCATGTTTCCAATTGGTCGCGTGACTCCGCTCTCCCTCAATGAACCGGCTCAGATTCATGCGATCGAATGGTATCGCGGGGCGACTCCATTTCATCGCAATCTGATCCAGGACCTAGGACAAGTGCGGCCATTCGGATCAATCCCCGTAGCCGAGGCACTCGACGAGATCGCCTGTCTTGTCGCGGAAGTAGCCGTAGATCTCGGCGTTGAACTTGTTGCGCCAGTCGCCCGATGAGCCGGATCGGTAGTGGGACGTCTGGTCCTCTTGTCCTTTCTTGCGGCCTTTCGTGATGCGCTCGAAGGCGTAGCGTTGATAGAGCTGCTCGAACGTCTGCTCATCCATGGGAATCCCGAGGTAATCGAAGAGCCCCCGCAGAAACGCGTGCTCGTCCGCGGCCAAGCCTTCATACCGAAAGATCCTAACCGCCGGATCCTCGTGCGCTTTTTCGACCCAGGAGCGCTGGCAGCCGAAGAGGTCCCAGTCCATAAGCTCGTCTATGATGAATCTCATCCCCGCCTGGAAGTCGAGCTCCCGCAGCCGCTTGCGCATCCGGGGGATGGGATCGACCAGCCCATGCGAAATCTTGGCCGAGTAGTACCAGGAGACGACGATGTCGCGAGGATCGCGAAGGACATAGAACGTCTTGTAGCGCGCCGGCTTGGGGATGGTTCGGTAGGTGTCGTAGCCGATGTAGAGATGGGTCAGGATCGTCGCAACCGGCGGGGTACCCCCGAGCCGCGCAAATCGGTTGCCAAGGGCCACGTATTGCAGCTTGCGCAGACCCGTCGCACGATAGAAGACCGGATCGAAGAAGATGTTCTTGAACCATTGGCTGGCGGTCTTCTGGGAACAGCAATGAAAGATGTTGTCCAGAATCGGCGCCGAGGCGTTCCGGTATTTCGGATCGTGGTCGTAGATATAGGAGGCGTGCATTGTCTCGATGAGCTGCAAGGTCGACGGTTGGGTAAGCACTCGCGCCGCCACTTGTCGAGCTTGTCCTTGGGGAGCTCCCGCCTCGATCGCCGCAGCGGTTGGATCGCGCCTATGCAGATAGGCCCGCGCGAAACGGATCTGGAATTGCCGAGCCGCATTCCGGCCCGGCGACGTCCCGGAGGTCGCCGACCCTTCATCGCTCATCGTCTGTCGCCCCAAAGGGACTCAAGCTGCCGGCCAAGCCCTGGTAGGCCCCCACCTGACCGGAAAATACCGACCCCTTAGGCAACCCGTCGCTGCATCGCGCCGGAAAAAGTATAGCACAAATGGCCGGCCTAGGATCGTCAACAATCTAACGAAATCGGCCGGTTTGGTAGGAGCCGGGCAGTCCATTCATTTGGGTCGCCAATTAATCCTTTGTGGTAGTAGTGGCGGCCGCCCCCCTCGCTATAATTAATGCTACCCCTTTCACGGGAGGCAGCACGTGAAAGAGAGGTACCGGGTCTTCGAAATTGCGCGGGGGCGAGATGCTGTCGACAGCGGAAGCGGGGCGGAACGGCGGGCTGGACCTTGACAAGAATGGACCGCCAGACGGCTCGTCGCCGGGTGTGCGGGCCGTCACTGCGGCCACGGAGGCATTCCGGCTATTTTTTGGAGCGCACGGAGGGATCTCGCAAACTGTCGGCGCGCGTGCACGGACGCGGAGGATGCCGGCGGCACGTCTTGAAAGAAACGAATTGAGAGGACGCCCATGAAGGTCGCGATCCTGGCCGGAGGGGCGGGGAGCCGTTTGGCGGAGGAGACGAAGGTCCGCCCCAAGCCGATGGTGGAGATCGGCGGCATCCCCATCCTGTGGCATATCATGGAGCACTACGCCCGGTATGGCTTCAGCGATTTCGTGATCGCTCTGGGCTATTTGGGCGATTACATCAAGGAATACGTTGAGAACTATTGCCGGAACAGCCGCAATCTGAAGGTCGACCTGGGAACCGGCGAGGTCGAATACGAGTACAGCCAGAAGAGAAACTGGAAGATCGAGCTGATCGAGACCGGTCTGACGACGCTGACGGGTGGCCGCATCAAGCGACTGGCCTCTTATATGGGCGACGGGACGTTCATGCTCACCTGGGGCGACGGGCTGTCCGACATCAATCTTAACGATCTGCTCGCGTTCCACAGATCGCACGGAAAACTGGCGACCCTGACCGCCGTACGGCCGCCGGCCCGGTACGGCCATCTGGTATTCGACGGCGACCAAGTCGTCGAGTTCGCGGAAAAGCCGCAGGCCTCGGAAGGCTGGATCAACGGCGCCTTCTTCGTGCTCGAGCCGGGGGTGTTCGACTACATCGAGGGCGACCAGACCCAATGGGAACACGAACCGCTGGAGCGTTTGTCCCAGGAAGGCCAACTGATGGCCTATAAGCACACCTCCTTCTGGCAGTGCATGGACACGCTCAGGGAAAAACACCTTCTCGAAAAGATGTGGGCATCCGGACGCCCGCCTTGGAAAAACTGGGATTGAGCCATGCGTGTATTGCTGACGGGACATCAGGGCTATATCGGAACCATTCTCGTGCCGATGCTCAAGGCGGCGGGACATGACGTCGTCGGGCTGGACAACGGTCTTTTCGAAGCCTGCGTCTACACGGGCCAAATCGACGAGATACCGGAGATCAAAAAGGACGTCCGCGAGGTCGAGGCGGAGGATCTGGAAGGCTTCGACGCCGTCCTGCATCTCGCCGGCCTGTCCAACGATCCCTTGGGCAACCTCAACCCGGAGCTGACCTTCGAGATCAATCATTTGGCGTCGACCCGCCTGGCGGAACACGCCAAGGCGGCGGGGGTGACGAGGTTCATCTTCTCCTCGTCCTGCAGCAATTACGGCGCCGCTGGCGACGACATGCTAAACGAATCGAGCGCGTTCAACCCGGTGACGCCCTACGGCATCTCCAAGGTCCGGGTGGAGCAGGATTTGAGCGCCATGGCGGACGACGACTTCACGCCGACATATCTCCGGAATTCCACCGCCTATGGGGTGTCGCCGCGCATCCGTTTCGATCTGGTGGTCAACAACCTGGTCGCCTGGGCCTTGTGCACGCATCGGGTCTATCTGAAAAGCGACGGCACGCCCTGGCGCCCGATCGTGCATATCGAGGACATCTCGCGTGCCTTCCTGGCGGTGCTGCACGCGCCCCGCGAGCTGGTGCACAACGAGGCGTTCAACGTCGGCCGCAACGACGAGAATTACCGCATCCGGGAGATCGCCGAGATCGTGGCCGAAATCGTTCCCGATTGCCGCATCGACTATGCGCCCGACGCCGGCCCGGACACCCGTTGCTACCGCGTCGACTGCAGCAAGATCCTGGAGGCCCTGCCGGAGTTCCAGCCGCAATGGACGGTGCGCAAGGGGGTTACGGAGTTGTATGAAACCTATCGCCGGGAGGGCCTCACCCTCGAGGAGTTCGAGGGCGAGCGGTTCAGCCGCATTGTGTATCTGAAGGGCCTGCTGGCCGACGGCAGGATCGACTCGTCCTTGCGCTGGCGGACGCGGGAAGCGGTGGCCTGAACCATGACAGGCAGTCTCGCCACGGCCTGCCGGTCCTGCAGCCGCACGGAGCTCGAGCCGGTTCTATCCCTGGGCCAAAGCCCGCTCGCCGACCGGCTGTTGACGCGGGAGGAACTGGACCAGCCGGAGATTACGGCGCAGTTGGATCTCGTGTTCTGTCCCAACTGCTCCTTGGTGCAGATCACGGTTTCGGTCTCGCCGGAGACCCTGTTCTGCCATGACTACCCGTACTTCTCGTCGGTGTCGCCGCATCTGCGCAAGCATTTCGGGGACAGCGCGCGACACCTGATCGAGAGCCGCGGACTCGACAAGAACAGCTTCGTTGTCGAGGCGGCGAGCAATGACGGATACATGCTCAAGAACTTCCGCGAGCGGGGAATCCCGGTGCTCGGCATCGATCCGGCGGACGGCCCGGCCAAGGCCGCGCAGGAGGCCGGTGTCGAGACGTTGAACACTTTCTTTACGAAGGAACTGGCCGAGGAATTGCGGGACCAGAAAGGAATCCGCGCCGACGTCTTCCTGGCGAACAATGTGCTCGCCCATGTGCCGGACCTCAACGGTTTCGTGGCGGGTATCGCCACGCTGCTCAAGGAGAACGGCGTCGCGGTGGTCGAGGTGCCCTATGTGGTGGACCTGATCGATCACCTGGAGTTCGACACCATCTACCACCAGCATCTTTGCTATTTCTCCGTATCGGCTCTGGATCGTCTGTTCCGGCGGCACGGCCTCTATCTCAACGACGTGCTGCGTATCGACATTCATGGCGGTTCGCTCAGGCTTTTCGTGGAGCCAAAGGAGGCTCCGGGCGAAAGGGTTCGCAAGTTGTTGGACGCGGAGGAGGAAAGGGGCGTTGTCCGCCTCGACTACTACCGCGATTTCGGCCGCCGGGTGGAAGCGTTCAAGAATGCGTTGATGGCGATGCTCGCGAAGCTGAAAGGGGAGAGACGGCGCATCGTCGGCTATGGCGCGGCGGCAAAGGCCACGACCCTGATGACCTATTGCGGGATCGACGGCGGCTCGCTCGACTACATCGTCGATCTCAACGACTTCAAGCACGGCAAGTTCATGGGCGGGAACCATCTGGAGATCTTCCCGACGGCGAAGCTGGCCGAGGATCGGCCGGACTATCTGCTGATCCTTGCCTGGAACTTCGCCGAGGAGATCATGCGCCAGCAGGAAGCCTTCCGCCAGCAAGGCGGACGGTTTATCGTGCCGATCCCCGAACCTCGGATCGTCTGACGCGTTGACGCAAGATCTTTCCCAGGCTTGTCCGAACTGCGGCGAGTCCGCATTGCGGCCGTTCTTCGAACTGCCGTCCGTGCCGGTGCACAGCGTGATGTTGCTCACCGACAGACGGGAAGCGTTGTCCTTCCCGACGGGTGACATCCGTCTGGCCCATTGCACGGCCTGCGACTTCATCACCAATACCGCCTTTGACGCGGATCTGCAGAGCTATGGGGAAGGCTATGAGGCGACCCAAGCCTTCTCCCCCACCTTCAACGCCTTTCATGCCGAGTTGGCAAAGGACCTGATCGAAAAATACAATTTAAAGGGGAAAAACCTTATAGAGATCGGCTGCGGTCAGGGCGAGTTCCTGACGCTGATTTGCGAGCTCGGAGGCAATCGCGGGGTCGGTTTCGATCCAGCCTACATCGGGGGCGGCGGGAGCCACAGACAGGTCGACATCCGGTTTGTCGCCGACTTCTATTCGGAAGCTTACGCTGACGTCGGGGGTGACTTCGTTTGCTGCAAGATGACGCTGGAACATATCCACGAGACGAGCGCTTTTGTGGAGACGGTCCGGCGGGCCATCGATGGCCGGTCGGATACGTTGGTCTTCTTCCAGGTGCCGGAGTGTCGCCGCATCCTCGATGAGATGGCGTTTTGGGATATCTATTACGAGCATTGCTCCTATTTCACCGAGCCTTCGCTGCGGCACCTGTTCGAGCGGCGCGGTTTCGAAGTGATCGATAGCTATACCCTCTACGACGATCAGTATTTGATGATCGAGGCCCGGCCGGCTCAGACGACCGGTAGTTGGGGTGTTTCCAGCGGCACTAAGTCGGATATAGGTGAAACAACTCAGCGGTTTAACGTGCGGTGCGAAGAGCGCATCGAAGCATGGCGGCGGTACCTGCGCGGGCTCGTGGAGGCGGGCCGGCGGGTGGCGATCTGGGGCGGCGGGTCGAAAGCCGTCGCTTTTCTGACGACATTGAAGATCGACGAAACGGTTGCGGATGTCGTCGACATCAATCCACGTAAGCACGGCACATATCTGCCGACCACGGGACACCGGGTCGTGGGGCCCGAGTCCCTGCGTGAGGCGCCGCCCGATGTCGCGGTCGTGATGAACCCGATCTACATTCCGGAGATCGACGAACAGCTGAGGGGAATGGGATTGGCGGTCGAGCTGCTGCCCGTGACCGACGACCCATCGGACGTTTGAGTCGTGACGGAGCCCGACGCCAGGCAAAGCTCTTTGATACCGGACGAGGATGCGGGACCAACCTGCATCGCGTGTGGGTCCGAGGATACAGAACCGGTCCTAGACCTCCCGGATATCCCTGTTTTATGCAACCTTTTAGCGAATACGCGTGGAGAGGCGATCAACGCCCCGCGCGGGGATCTTTGCCTGAGCTTCTGCCGAAGCTGCGGACATCTTTTCAATCGCAGATTCGACCCCGCGCGACTCGTCTACTCGGAGGGATACGAGACCTCCCTTCATTTTTCGGATCGGTTCCAATCCTATGTGGAGGAGTTGGCCGGGCGGCTGGTCAGGGATTATGCGCTACGTGGCAAGACAGTGGTCGAGATCGGCTGCGGCGAGGGGGAGTTCCTCAGCCTTCTCTGCGAAAAGGGGGCCGGTCGGGGGATCGGCTTCGACACGAGCTATTCCGGCGAACATGAGGAAGTGCATCGGCGCCGAAACATCGCCATCACCCGCGCCTATTACACGCCCGAACGAGGGAACTACGACGCGGCGCTGGTCTGCTGCCGCCATGTACTCGAACATGTCGCCGAGCCTTTGGAGCTGATCGAGACGGTGCGCAGAGGCTTTGCCGGCCGCCCGGATACGGTGATCTATTTCGAGGTTCCGAATGCCCGATACACGCTGGAAGACTTGGGTATTTGGGATCTGATCTATGAGCATTGTTCCTACTTCACGCTGGAGTCTCTGACGGCGCTTTTTCGTGCCGGCGGCTTCGAGGTGGGGTCGGCGTCGAACGCCTATGGTGGCCAGTTCCTTGGCCTCGACGCGATGCCATCGGAAACGGGCAAGGCAGGCCGGGAAGACTTCCAACATGGCCTCGATGAGCTGCGGAGTCTCGTGCGGAGTTTCTCCGAGCGTTACCGCGAGAAGTTCGAGGAGTGGCAGGGGCGGCTATCCGAGCTGGCGGGGCGCGGCGACCGCGCCGTGATCTGGGGTGCGGGCTCGAAGGGAATCACCTTCCTGAATGCGCTTCGGCCGAATGAGGAGAGCGTGGATCTGGTCGACATCAGCCCGCGCAAGCAGGGCAAGTTCGTTCCCGGCTCCGGCCATCGAATCCTGAAACCGGACGAACTGCCGGGCCGAGCGCCGAAAACCGTCATCCTCATGAACCCGATCTACCGCGACGAGGTGGCGGCCAAGCTCTCGGCGCTGGGGTTGGACGCGGAGATCGTCAGCGCCTGAGCGAAGCTCGGTTCAGCTTCCCTGTTCTTCGCACCAGCGGCGCCACATCCGACGTAGGACGTGTTCGAGGTGGCCGGCGAAGCGGCGCTGGTCGCACATGGGCGAGGCCGCCAACCGCGCCCGCTGGTCACGTCTTAAGGCCGCGAGACGGTTCGGATCCGACGCGAGATCCGCCGCGATGCGAATGTACTCGTCCGCGTCATCGGCCACCCATTCGGTCAATCCGGCCGCCGTGAGGAAGCCCAATGTCTGACGGGATGCCGGGCGCGGTCCGGGGAGTGTGACCAGCGGAACGCCCATCCAAAGCGCCTCGCAAGTCGATATACACCCCGAGAACGGAAACGGGTCCAGGGCGATATCGACTTGAGCATAGTCGCCCAAGACCTTCGCATGGGCTCCCGGCCCCGGGGTCAGGATAAGCCGGTCCCCGGACACGCCTTCCGCGGCGAACAGGGCGCGCCAGCGGTCACACTCCTTTTCGTCGCCCAGCGTCTTCCAGCTCAGCATCAACCGGGAATCCGGAACCGCCGCGAGGACGTGCGACCATAGCTCGATCACCTGCGCGTTGATCTTCGTCATGTTGTTGAAACTGCCGAAGGTGATGGTCCCGCGTTCCAGCACCGGGGGAGGCGCGACTTCGGGAGCATAGGGCGGCGCGGTGTAAATCCACCGGATGTCGGGCAGCCGCACCACCTTCTCTGTGAACCAGCCCTCGCACCCGGCCGGCACATAGGTCGGGTCGAGCAGAATGTAATCCATCGCGGGGACTCCGGTCGTATGGCACGACCCGAGCCACGTCACTTGCACCGGTGCCGGCTTGAGCGCAAAGCAGGGCAGCCGATTGCCCCGCGTGTGTCCGGAGAGATCGATCAGGATGTCAATATCGTCGGCGCGGATCGCCTCGGCGAGTTGGCGGTCCGAATGATTCTGAACCGAACGCCACTGGTCACTCAGCGATCTGAGCCGCGCGGTCAACGAATCCTCGATTGCGCCGCAGTAATAGCAGACGAAACACAGGTGTTCCCGGTCCGCCGCGGAAAGGACCCCTTCCAGAAAGTATCCCGTCGGATGGCTGTGCAAGTCAGCGGACACCAGCCCGACCGTCAGGGGCTTATCCGGAGCCGGCGCATTGGGCCAGGTCGTGTAGGCCCGTTGGGGCCGCCCATGGCGCTGCCCCCATTCCCGATGGGCATCCGCGAGTTCCTGGTCCGTCACGGCCGGGTCATAGCTCAGACAGAAGAGGTAGTTGCTGTGAACCTTGGGAAAACCGGGCCGTATCCGCAGCGCCGTCCGATAGGCGCGCGCGGCCCCGGCGAGGTCGCACTTGCCCTTGAGGGCGTTTCCCAGATTGTTATGGGCGGTGGCGAGGTCGGGCTTGATGCGGATCGCGTGTTCGAGTTCGGTGATCGCGGCCGTAATCCGCCCGGTTCTGGTCAACAACTTTCCGCGATTGTTGCGGGCCTCCGCATGATCGGGATTCAGGCCAAGGGCTCGCTCGTAGTCCCGCAAAGCCTCCTCGGTTCGCCCGAGATCCACGAGAACGAGGCCGCGGTTGGCGAAGATATCCGGGGACCGTGGCTGGAGCTCAAGGGCCCGATCGTAGGCCGCAAGGGCCTCTTCGAGGCGACCCAGCCGCCTGAGAATCACCGCCCTGTTGAGGTGGACGGCAGCCGCGGTGGGCGCGAGGGCGACGGCCCGATCATAGTCGGCCAAGGCATCGGCGAAGCGCCCCAGACGCACGTTGACGTTGCCACGGCCGATCAGGGGCTGGTCCATGGCGGGGTCAAGGCGGATGGCCTCTCCATAGGCCGTCAGGGCATCCTCGTGGTGTCCCTGGTTTTCAAGCATGATCGCGTGATTGAGGTGGAAGGGGGCGGACAACGGCTTTTCGCGAATGGCCTGTTTCATGAGTTTCAGCGCCTGCGCCGCGTCACCCTTTTGAAAGCAGATACCCGCCAGGAGGTGCAGACCATCGGCGTGTTTGGGATGGGTCCTCAATGCCTCCCTGCAGGCTTTCTCCGAATCGTCGATACGCCCGACCATGAACAGTTCGATCGCCGCGCCAACGGCTTCGTCGATTCCCGATCCCTCGCTCCCGTTGTCCAAGCTCCGAATCTGTCCAACTCCTCTTCAGCCGCTCACTCGGTATCCATGACGGTCGGGCAGGGAGAGTTGCCCCGGTTTCACTTCCCCTGTTGCTGGCACCAGCGGCGCCACATCCGGCGCAGAGCCTGCTCCAGGTGGCCGGCGAAGCGGGGCTGGTCGCACATGGGCGAGGCCGCCACCCGCGCCCGCTGTTCTCGCCTGAGCGCGGCGAGACGATCCGGATTCGACGCGAGATCCGCCGCGATGCGAACATAGTCGTCCGGATCATCGGCCGCCCACTCGGTCAAACCGGCCGCCGTCAGAAACCCCAAGGTCTGACGCGAAGACGGACGCGTCCTCGGAAGAGCGACGATTGGAACACCCATCCACAGAGCTTCGCATGTCGACAAGCATCCCGAGAACGGAAACGGGTCCAGGACAATATCGATCTGAGCATAATCGCCCAGGACGTCCTTGTGTTCTGCCGGCCCCCGGGTCACGGCGAGCCGATCCCGGGACACGCCCTCGGCCTCGAACAAGGCCCGCCAGCGTTCGCCCTCGGCCTCGTCGCCCAGGGTTCTCCAACTCAGATAGAAGCGCGAATCCGGGACTGCCGCGAGGACGCGCGACCACAGCCCGATCACCTCCGCGTTGACCTTCGTCAGATTGTTGAAACTGCCAAAGGTGATGGTCCCGCGATCCAACACCGGCGGAGCCGCGACGTCGGGGGCATAGGAAGGCGCCGCGTAGATCCAACGGATGTCCGGAAGCCGCATCACCTCCTCGGTGAACCAGTCCTCGCATCCGTGCGGTATATAGGTCGGGTCCAGCAGAATGTAATCCATCGCGGGGACCCCGGTGGTATGGCAAGCCCCGAGCCAGGTGACCTGCACCGGCGAGGGCCTGAGCGCAAAGCAGGGCAGCCGATTGCCCCGTGTATGCCCCGAGAGATCGATCAGGATGTCAATGTCGTCGGCGCGGATCGCCTCCGCGAGTTCACGGTCCGACATGCCGAGCGCCGAACGCCATCCACCACTCAGGGTTTTGAGCCGCTCGGTCACGACATCCTCTTTCGGGCTATAGGCGTAGCAGACGAAGCGCAGGCTTTCTCGATTAGCCGCGGCAAGGACCCCTTCCAGGAAATATGCTGTCGGATGCTTGTGCAGGTCCGCCGAAACCAGTCCGACGTTCAGACGCTTTTCCGGGTCCGGCGCATTGGGCCAGGCCGCGTAGGCGCCGCGCGGGTGTCCGAACCGCTCGCCCCAGTTCCGATGGGCATCCGCGAGTTCCTTGTCCGTCACGGCCGGGTCGTAGTTCAGACAGAAGAGATAGTTGCTGTGGGCGTCGACAAAGTCAGGCTTGATTTCGAATGCCGTCCGATAAGCTCGGGCGGCACCGGCGAAGTCGCCTCTATCCTTCAGCGCATTGCCAACATTGTTGTGAGCGATGGCATAGTCCGGCCTGAGACGGATCGCATGTTCGAACTCGCCGAGGGCGGCCGCGACTTGCCCGGCCTGAGCCAACAGCTTCCCCCGATTGTTGCGGGCCTCCACATGATCGGGATTAAGGCCGATAGCTCTCCCGTAATCGTGCAACGCATCCTCGGTCCGCCGCATGTCGATGAGAACGTTGCCACGATTGTTGTAGAAGTCGGCGGAGCGCGGATCGAGCTCAAGAGCCCTGTTATAGGCCGCGAGAGCCTCGTCGAGGCGGCCCAGCAGCCGGAGGGCATTTGCCTTGTTGTTGTGAGCCGTACCGAGATCGGGCGCGAGGGCGACGGCCTGCTCGTAATCGGCGAGGGCTTCGGCGACATGCCCCAAGCGCTTCAAGACATTGCCGCGGGCGACACGGGTCTGGACCTGATGGGGATCGAGGCGCAGGGCCTCGCCATAGGACTGGAGCGCTGCCTCGTAAAGGCCCTGGCTCTCGAACATGATTCCCTGGTTGACGTGGAACGGCGCGGCCAGCGGCTTTTGGCGAATGGCTCTTTTCATGAGTTTCAGCGCCTGGACCGCGTCGCCCTTCTGGAAACGGATGCCCGCCAGGAGATGCAGACCATCCGCGTGTTTCGGGTGGGTCCTCAATATTTTCCTGCAAGCCTTCTCCGAGTCGTCGATGCGCCCGGCGAGGAACAACTTGATCGCCGCGCGGACGGACTCATCGACGGGCGAACTATGACTTTTGTTGCTCAAGATTCGCCTTCCCGAAGTAAGCCATCAACCGTTGATTATAGCGGGAACGGAAGGCGCGACCACGACTACAAAGGTTTACCTGAAGGCCCAAAGGAAGGGGCCGCCGCGTTCCTTCCACGCGCCGAGATTACAATTGCCGAAGGAGAGGTTGCGGCGACCGGCGAGAGGTTCTCGCCAGCGGAAACAGGACACGAACTTATTGATTCTCGTGTGATTCAGCTTCCGAAGTTCGGCACACATAATGTGCTGAACATCAACAGGCCCTAGAAGCGATAGGGGAACTTCAAGCTGAATTCCACATCGGCGGCGTCCGCCGTAACGCCGGTTCCCACATTGGCGATCATGGTCAGATTATCGGTGAGGGCCCAGGTCAACCCCGTATTGACAACACCGACGACCGCATCGCTGCCGATGATTTCCTGAAACTCCCCGCCATCCGGACGAACCTCGGTCTCGTTGACGAGTCGTTGGGTATAGGAGAGGCTCAAACTGATCCTCTCATTCAAGGCATAAGCGATGCCGCCGCCGAATTCGACCGCGTTGCCGGGGTCCACGTCGCCCGGCTGATCCCCCTCCGACGAACCGATGTCGTCGAAGCTGTTCTGGAACCTGTAGATGTATCGCGCATTGGCAAACAGGACGACGGGATCGACGGTCTTGAGCACGGAGACCCCGGCCTCCACACCCCAGACGCCGTCCCCCGTGGGCAGATCTTCGGGGAAGATGAGGTTGTCGTTGTCGGGATCCACCTTGGTTTCGATGCCGAAGGGATCCCTGCCCGTTGGCGTATTGACGCGAAGCGAGCCGACAATGTCCGGCCAATCCGACGTCTCTTCGACGATCCGGTAGTTCGCGCCGAAAGTGATATCGCCGATGTCGAACCGATCCACGTCGGCCTCGGACAGTGCCGACGCCGCGCCCCCGGCGCCGCCGGACTGGAAATTGGAACGCCGATAGACCAGAGGGACGTTCACGTCGACCTGCAACCGGTCGGTTACGCCGTAACGCCCGGTGAGATCCATCGTCAGAATGTCGGCCTCGATCTCATCGACACTGATCGAGCCTAGAAAAATGGCGTCGAGCGCCAGGAAACCGCTGAGATTGATGGCGGCACGGTCAAACCTCGCGTAACGAAAACCAGGTTCGAACGTAAACCGCTGCCTCTCGAACAAGGCATGCTCAGCCTCGACCACGCCCTCGACCGCCTTGCTCGGTTCCGCCTCCTTCTTGACCGGCTCATCGGCGGGAGCCGGAGGTTCGGCGGGCGCCGGGCGCGCCTGGGGCGGAGCAGGGGGCTGTGCCGGCGGTCTCGCGCCAGCGGCCTCCACGGACCGAAGGCGCTGCTCCAGCGCCAACAGGGCTCGCCGCTGCGCTTCGTCCCTTTGTTTCATGACCTCGAGCTGGCTTCGCAGCTCCTCGATCATGCGTTGAAGCTCGGCCGGATTCTGCGCGCCAGCGCTTTGGGCGCCAAGACTCAAAATAAGGCCCAGTGATACGACCAACCCGTAGCGCATTCCGTTCACGATCTTCCCCCATCTTCAGACGTGAACATGGGCCGAGAATGATGGTTTCTCGATTCGACGTCAATCATCGATTTCGGGCGGCCCTTAAAGACTTCCAAAGGTCTCGTTCCCGAATTCCTATTAGATTTCATTCGATCACGCCGCGGTCGTTGAGAATGATAATCACATTTGCATATTGATAGCGCAGCGTTCTTTCATTTTTATTAACCCAGTTTTCTTGCAACCCGCTGCAAACATAGGCCCGTAAAAATATTTCTGTCTTTCGAGGGAGGTCCGGCTCGCGGCAAGGTGCAGCGGTCGTTTGAGGTCAAGACCCGGCGGAGACTTGGCTATCAAGGGCTGAGCAGTTTCCAAAGAGTCAAGGGATCCGGCAGACCGGTCGCGACTATCCCCTCGGCAATCTGAAAGGTTGCGATCGCTTCCTGCGTCTTCGGTCCGAAGGCGCCGTCAACGGCGCCGTTGTAAAACCCCAGCTCCTTGAGCTTGACCTGCGCCCGAACCAGGAGAGCCTGATAGACCCGGGTACTTTCGCCATCGACAGTGACCGTCAGCGTTTCCGAGCGCTCTTCGAGTCGGCCATCTCGCAGGCCGGCGCTGAGTTTTTGCAGCAGGACCACGAATTTTTCGTCGGGATTCTTTTCGCAATGGCTCGCGAAAATCCGGTCCAGGACTGCCGTCGTCTGCCAGGGCGCGATGTCGTAGGTGTTGGCGTCGTATCGATTGACCCCCGTGAGAAACCCGTCGGCCCAATGGAGGAAGGCCGTATGCAAGGGTGAGGTTTGCGTTCTAGCCTCGACAAATTGCCGGCAGGTCAGGGTGCCGACCCCCTTGATGGCGAACCTGCCTTCGCCATCCGCGCCCCTCGCCGACAGCGGTTGCAGGACGGAGCCAAGGATAAGCGGAATCAAGAAGACAAAGTAAAAGACAAAGAACCGGGCCGCGACGGAACCTGCGAACACCATCGATCTCCCATCTGCCGAAATATCGCCCACCCGGATGCATCCGGTACCCGATATGATTTGTCGAGGCGCCGGGCGGGCGGGAGGCGCTATCGAAGGTCGGGGAACATCCCGATCAACGACTGCACGGCGGGTCGCGAGACGGACTCCCGAGTGAAGTTGATGAACATCTCGTGGCGGATGACACCGCCGGGGCCGCCGGTGATATTGACGTGCTGTCCGATCTGACCCGCGCCGATCATCTGCTTGATCGCCCCCATCTCCGGCATATCGACGACGATACCCATCTGATTGCCGTCGAGCACGGCCGAGGCCGTGATGCCGTCGAACTGCCGCGAGGTGGTGCCCGTCAACTCCTGGGGAATGCCCGTCGGGCCAAGAGCGGCGAAGGCCGGGTCCGCGGGGTCGTTGCCGATGCTGATGCGCATGTTGTTGGAGACATTGAAATCGCTGCCGGCCACACGGATGCTCTGGGAGGTTCCCTTGAAGTTTTCGAGGCCTTGCGAGGTGACGTTGAGGGATGCCGCGGCGGGCTCGACGCCTCCGGGCTTGCCGAAGTCCCGCACCGCCGGGTTGACGATCTCCACATCGGTGACGCCGGCGGTCTCAAGGGCCGCCGCGACGTCGACGCTGGGCGACTCGCCCCCGGGTGTGGAATAGAAGAAGCTGACGACGGGTGACACCTCGTCCGTGACCAGGTTGGCGCCCAATTCGAGACCGACCGTCAGCAGATAGTTATCGGGTGTCTGGAGAAGCGTGTAGATGCCCAGCCCAAACTCCGTGATCTGCCCGTTGCTGACAAAGCGGCCCCGAAGATCCGCCAACTCGGAATCGGGGACCTCGACCCCGTACTGGAAAAACCCGGTGTCGGGCATCATCGCGTGGCCCGCCGAGCCGATCAGCAACGCACCGAGGACACCGGCGATCGCGCCCGAAGCCCTTTGCACTCCACGTCTTTGCGGCATTCCGTAGCGCCGGGTACGCATGGAAACCTCCCGATTCCGAGACGGTCTGGCCGGCCCCCCAAAATCCTGCTCAGAACTGGAAGAGGACCGAGTGCTCGACCCCGAAGCCGATGGTGTTAGCGGGTTGGTGAGGCGCGCTTCCCCCCGCCAAGAGCCGGCGCGCGCTGAGCGGCTCCGCCGGCTGCAACAGAACCGTTTGTTCATCAAAGTCCTCCCCGACGAGCGCCAGAATGATTCCATTCCAGGCCGCCACGAAATCGCTCCGAGACATCACTTTGTTGCCGAGGGCGGGATCGCCGACATAGACCCTGTCGCCCTTGGCTTTTTTGAACACGACGAAGTGCTTGTATCCCCGGATGTCCAACAGGACGATCGTGGGAATGACGATCTTGTCCAGGTGCTGCGCTTCCAATTTCAGTCCGACCCCGCGCAGACCGACCTTCTCCGCGTATCTCTTGAGGTCGAGCAGGGAAAAACCCCGTTCCCTCACAACCTCCTCATCCGAGACCTCAAGCATCCCGAGAAGCACTTCCTTCTCGGTGACGTCGCGGTCATAGGCGTATTTGAGAATTGTCGCCAGCGAAGCCGCGCCGCAGCTGAAATCGGTCTCTTGCTGAACCAGGTTGACGTACCGGCGCTCGCGCGCGCTGAGCACGTTCTTGCGGATGACCCCGGCGCCGGGAATAACGGTCCCAAGGCGGATCTCCGCGGCCTCCGCGGCCGAAACCGCGACCATGGCGAATAGACCCAGGAGCATCGCCGCGAAACCCGCGGCCGGACCGCGCCGAACGTAGGCACGCCCATCGCCGGCACCGCCCGGCCGCCCGTATGACTGTCTTCCCGTCATACTACCACCCCTCACTCCTTCGGTTCGGCGGGGCCCACCGAATTCCGGTATTGCCCACGGCCCACGCCGAACGGACCGAGATTTATTCGGCCGCCGCAATACTCAGGCTGTTGGCGCCCAGGTTCTGGGTCCCCGACAGCACGACGATTCCGGTATTCCCCGTGATGCCCTGCACCGATGTGGCTCCAATCCGGGCCGTATTGGTGCCGCCGCTCGACTCGAAACCACCGGTCGTGGCGCTCTGCACCGAGGCGACCGTGGCCTCCGCGAGGCCGATATCGCTCTCGGTATGGGCGATGGCGAGGGCGTTCTTGCCGATATTGTAGGCGCCGGCGATCACCGCGACGCCGACATTGCCGGAGATCCCCAGAATGGACTCCTCCCCGATCACCGCGGAGTTATCGCTGTTTCCGCCGGAGGTTTTGTTGTTCGACGCGTCCTGGAACACGGTCACCGAGGCCTCGGCCGCGGCGACGCCGGAGCTTGCGCCGAGCTCGGCAATGGCGGCGGCGTTGTCCGCGACATTGGAAAAGCCGGAGATGATCAGCACCCCGACATTGCCCTCGACGAAGGAGACGGAGCCCTCGCTGATCAACGAGTCGTTGGTCGCGTCTCCGCTCAGCGAGTTGCCGGCGACGATCTGCTTGTTGTCGATGGTGGCGAAAGCGGCCTCGTCCACGTCGATCGTGCCGTCGATCGCGACGCTCCCGACAAACTCGACGTCCTTCTTGACCTTGATATCCGTCTCGAACTTGATGTCATAGGTCTCGTTGATGGTGACATTCACGGTCTCGGTGTAGGTGGTTTCGGGATCCTCGTCGGCCATGGCCCAAGAGGGCAGGCCGACCGCCACCAGGAACGCTGTCGGGAATACCAAGAAGGTGTCCCTGAAAGTCATCATGTTCTCCTGTCCTCTCTAAAACCTCGAGTATCTCATCTGAATATTAAGCAACCCGTCACTCGGCGATGCTGAGGCCGAGAGTGTTGGAAAGCGTATTGCGGGAGCCGGCGGCGTTGATCACCTGCGCGACGCCGGACCCGCCACTGAACGCGCTGTCGTGAATCGGAGCGGCTCCGCTGAAGCCGGAACCGCCATCGGCCGGCGGCGTGGGATCGGACCGGGTTTGACTGAGCAAGGCGTCGGCGACGCGAACGCCCTCGCTGCCCAGCACGATCGCCGTGGCATTGGCGATCAGATTTCCGTCGCCGCTGACATTGCCGACCATGACGATCCCCCGAACCCCGGCGAAGGCCCCGGCCTCGATGGAGGCGGTGGCCGAATCCGGTCCGGCGCCCACCGGCCCTTCAAGATTCTGAGTGGCGGTGACGGAGGCCAGGGCGCCAGCGAACCCGTCGCTTTCGGCGGCGGCGATGGCGGCGCCGTTGAAGATGATGTTGTGGTCACCGGACCCGACGATGACCGCGGTGACGCCACTGGCGTCCTTGAAGCTGTCGGCGCCGATCGTGCTGAGCGTCTCGTCCGCCGCTTCGGCCGGGGGGGGAGCGATCAGGGTCGCGGTTGCCAACACGGCCAGACCGATGATCGGGGACGGCATTCGCACCATGGTGCCTTACTCCACCTTTCCAGTAAGGAGGGCGGGGGGCCGCCCAAGCAAGTTGGCCCCCCGGCCCGTTGGAAAGTGATGGTCAGTTGTCGACGACAGAGACCGCCAAGCCGTTGAACTGGGCGTTGCCGACGCCCAAGGCGATGTTGACACCGATATTGCCGTCCGATGACGTGATGAACGGTCCCTCGATGGTCAGCTCGTTGTCGCCGTCCCAATCGGTCGAATTGAAGGCAACCTCCTGGATGACGCCCACGGTGGCTTCCGCGAGCACCGAGTCAGACTCGGTGACAGCGATCGCCAGGGAGTTCTCCTGGGTGTTGAAGGCGCCGAGGGCGATGTTCAGGCCGACATTGCCGTTGACGTTGTCGATGACGGTGTCGCCCAGAAACAGGCTGTTGCTCAGTTCGTTGTCATCGTTGTCGAAGTCGTTGTAGAGGATTTCCTGGAACTTAAAGACCTCGGCCTCGAGCCCGGCATCGCCCGAAGAGACCGCAGCGATCGCGACCTCGTTGCCCTGGGCGTTGTTCCAGCCAAGCGCGATATTCAGGCCGACATTGCCGTCGACGTCTTCGATCACGGAGGTCGAACCGCTGACGTCGAGCAGGTTCTCGACATCGTCGTCAAGCTCGACGAAGTTGTCGTTGACGAACTGCTTGCCGTCGATGGTCGAGCCGGCCCACGCGTCAACGTCGATGTCCCCGTCCACGTCGATGGCGCCGGAGATCTCGATGTCCTTCTTGACCTTGATGTGCTTCTCAAGCTTGACGTCGATCTTGTTGTCGTAGTCAACGTCGGCGACGACATCGATGTCCTTGTCTAGGGTGACTACGGTAGAGACCGACTGCGCCGACGCAGTCCCCGGTACGGCGAAAGCCATGACCAGGGCCAGCGGCGAGACAGCGGCTAGGAGATACTTAAGTTTCATCATATAGTCTCCATTGTGCTAGAGGCACCTGCTCAGCCCCGGCCAAGGCCGGGTTGAGCGCCCGGGCCGGGAGAAGGAGACGATCCTTCTCCCGGCCCATCCGTCCGACCGGCCGGAGAACGCCGTCCCCCGACCCGACCGGGCGAATCCAAGATCCTTGTCAAACAGTTTGTTGCCCGCCGGGCGCATCCCCGATCCCCTCACTTTCCTGTGCCTGGAATGGCGCCGGTGATCGCGGGTCCGATGCTGCCGGTTGCCCGTGAGATCGCCCCGAAAGCCCCCCCCGACCTGCGCACCGGGCCTCCGCCAATGCCACCGCCCCGGAAGCTCTCCTGTTGCAGCGTCGGATCGCCGCTCAATCCCAACGCGCCGCTGAGCCGCTCCGAGACCGGCCGATCGGCGACGATCGCGGCCGCAAGCTCGTCCGTTATGAGCGTGCCGACCCTGTCCAGAGTGCTTACGGACTCCAGCACCCATTCCTTCGGCGAGGTCGGCGCCTCGATCGTGGAGACCGTATCCGGGGGTCCGGGCTTAAAGGCCGGGCTGCGAATGATGCTGCGGCCCACCAGGATTTTGCCGTCCTGCGCCAACGCCGGCGGCACGAACGCGCCCGCCCCCAGCAAACCAGCCACCAAGACGGCCATCATTGGTCGGAAGAGAATAGACAACAGACCGCGTCCCTCCGTGCCAGGTGCAACGCAGAAGTCGCAAAGGATGCGAAGCCCCAGCTGGCTATCGACCCAGAAAAACTCGCAACTATGTCGGGTTGGCCCCCCTAACATTAACGTTGCGTAGCTGCTCACTCTGGTCGGGGAACAATCGCTTCCGCACGTTGCCGGACGTGTCCGGACAGCCGCCCCTTGACGGGGATCTGTTCCGACCTTTCGTCAGGCGTCAGCGCCCGAACCCAAGCGAATGACGCCCAGTTAACGTGCCAGCTCGGAGGTGCCAGGGAGATGTTGTCGTCTCATGTCTGGCCTCCTTCTTAGGTTGAGTTCCTACTCTTCTTCGGCACCTATTAAGTCCAAAAAGCAACACCAGCACGGATACTGGTTGATCGCGTGGGGCACTTTTTATAGTCGCCTTTCCATGGAATAATTGTCCGATTTCGGCCCTGATGAGTCCAATGAGCATCGGGGGTAGTTCCAAGGGGGGTAGAAGGGCCACAAACTATCCTAATGTGGCATCTTTCGGATAGGTTGAAATT
>JANQJG010000150.1 GCA_028281785.1 Rhodospirillales bacterium | reverse complement strand
TTTCCAGTTGATCGCGTGAATCCGCTCTACTTCAATGAGTTAGATCAGATTCACGCGATTAAATGGTGTTGTAGAGCAACTCCATTTAATCGCGATCTGATCTAGAGGCCGAGCTTGGCCGCCGCACCCAACCGAAGAAGCAGGGTCTCGCCCGTCGCGTCGTCGACACCATCGTTGTCGGTGACGACCAGCACCTCGCCACCCTTGGTGACCGCGAAGCCCTCGGGCTTGTCGGAGATCCAGCCTTTGCTGCCAAGCATCTCCGGCAACAGGTCGATGGCCACCGTCTTCTTGACGACCGGCAGGGTCTGGCCCAGCGGTTTGGGCTCGATCCCATCGAGCGAGATCACGGTGACGGTCTTGATCGCCGCGTCCGTCCCGCCCTGGTTATCGCGCTCGATAAGGGCAAAGCGCTTTTCGCCGAGATGGGTGATCTCCGAGAGCCCAACCCAGCCGCCGGCCGGGGAACGCGGCGCTTCCATGGGGTAGTGGGCGAAGCTCCATTCGCCGCTCGCCGGCTTGTAGAAGGCGAGCTTGACATGCTGCTTCGGATCGTCCTTCCACTCGCGTTGCACGGCGACGACCAGTGTCTCCTCGCCGTTTTCGGTCCAGGACGCCACGCCTTCGAAGCCGAACCGAACAGCATTGGCGCGCAAGGCCGCCGGCAGGGTGATCTCCTGTTCGACCGTCCCGTCCGTGGTCACCGCGAGGAGGTAGTTCATCTTTTCCTTACCCGGATGACCCTCAGAAACGGCCCAGAAGCCGCCACCCTGACGGAGGGCGATCCCCTCGAGATCGTAGGAGGCGCGCTGACCGTCCTTCTTGAGCTCGATGAAGTCGGTGATGCGGGCCGGGCTGGCGCCGATATCAACCGTGAAGATGCGCGAGCTCTCGTAGAAGCTGTCGCTCACGGCATAGACCCGATTGGCGTCCGCGGGATCGGCGACAAGTCCCGAGAGCGCACCCCAGCCGATCGGCGCGCCGACGGCCTTGTCGGACTCGGAAACGATGGTCGGATAGAAGGGCCGGTCGCCCTCGCGGCTGAAGATGGCCAGCGTGGCCCGCACCTTGTCCTCGGCGCTGTCTTCCTCGGTGGCAACGACGAAGAGGTTGCGCGACGGGATGGCGAGCAGTCCCTCGGGACCGACGCTTGTGGGCAGGAACTGGACGAGCTCCGGCGCGGCGCCGGCGCCCTTGTCCTCGTAGACGAGCACGAAGTTGCCGCGTTCGGAATTGACGAAGATCAGCGGCGTTCCGCCGTAGACGCCGACATCGACGCCCTCGGGCTCCACGCCCTTTTTGGACGCCCGCTTGACCGGATAGTGACCATGGCTCATCCCGATATGCTCCAGGGCGTTCCCGGAATCGAAGAGCACGGTCCCCGACTTGTCGAAGACGGTGAAACCGCGCGAGCCGCCCTTGTAGTCGCCTTCGTTGGCGGTCACGAAGCGGTCGTTGTCGATCCAGGACACCGCGTCGGGTTCCCGCGGAACCCCGCTGAGGGTGCCGATACCGGCGATCACCTTGTCCTTGTCGGTGTCGATGGCGCTGAGATCCACGGCGCCGGCGGAAAAATGGCCGGAAACCTTGCCGGCGGCGAGATCCACGACCATCAGGTGGTTGTTCTCCTGAAGCGTTACGACCGCCATGTTGTCGGCGTTGATGTCGACATATTCCGGTTCCGGATCGTCGGCGGCAACTTCGGCAAGGCCGGCCAAGGCAACGATACGCGCTGTATCGCAATTAGTCGGCTGCCCATCGCCTCCGAGGTCGAACACCGCCAGATGGCCGGCCGGAAGCTGGGGAAGCGCGCCGTCGTTCTTGTCCTCATCACGCTCGTTCTCGACGACCACGGCCAGGAAAGCGCCGTCCGGGCTCTTGGCGACCGAATCGGGCTGTCCCTTGACGTCGCAACGCGCCGTGACCGCGCGCCCGTCGAGATCGACGACCGCAAGATGGCCGCTCGGCTCGACGAAGCTCTCGCTCGTGTTGACGCCGACGAGGGCGACGTTCTTGGCGACGGTCACCGAGGTCGGCTCGCCGCCGAGCTTGAGCAGGCCGGCGGGCTTGGGATTGGCGGGATCGCTGATGTCCACGAACCCGACCGCTTCCATCGGGCTGTCGGTGTAGACCAGCATCATGCCGTCATCGGTGGCCGAAACGATCTCGGCCGAGGTCTCGGTCGCGGAGTCCGTTCCCTGCGGCAAATTTTGGTAGATCGGAAGGGTCGCGAGACGCGTGAAGTAGCGGCCGTCGGCGGCATCGACCGCGGTTGCCGCCCCGGCCATCAGCCCGAAGGCGACGGAGGCGAGCAGTATGGTGCGAAACTGAAATCGCATGATTCTCTCCCCTTGTTTTGGCTTCGGAAGGCCCAAGATAGATCGCGCGCTGGCGCAACCCTGACGCCCGCGCAAGAATTCAATAGTGATTCGCAGGCGCAATCGCACGTGACAGATTCGTGACAGGAGTTGAGGGACGATGCGCCGCATGGCCACCAAAGCGTTGACTCTGGTCCCCCAGCCCCTAACCTAACGGGAGTTCTTCCTTGCGACCTCTCTCTGAGTATTGGGCTCGCGGCAGCCGGTCGAGCCAAGTACCCAATGACGTTGTGTTGAAGTTCGACATCGGTGCCGGTTGGTGCCGATGCGCCTGTTCATTGCGGAGAAAGGGTACATGGCTGAGGGAACAGTGAAGAGGTTCAACGCGACCAAAGGTCACGGATTCATTGAGCCTGAGGACGGCTCCAAGGACGCGTTCGTACATCTTTCGGTCGTCGAGCGGGTGGGTCATTGCAAGTCCTTCCCGCTCCGAACATCAGCGACCATCGCTCGCGCGCGCACTCCTCTTTGAACGCGCCCGTTTCCCCCTTCGGAAACTTTCAAAGTCTCACCCGGGAGGCGTATCAGGTCATCGTCGATGCGGCGCGGCCCCAACCTCTCGGCGCGTATCCGTCAGACTTTCCACGATATGGCGAAGCCTGTGACAGAAGATGAATCACCTTGTGCCGCGTGAGGGCGGTGTTTGGCCCTCGCGAAGGGCTTCGCGTGACGGCAGCTAAAGAAGGAGAGATGTGATGCGGCAAGCGATAACAGGCGATACGGTCAGCGTCCACTACAAGGGTACGCTCCCGGATGGCACGGAATTCGACAGCTCGGCCGAGGCCGAACCAATCTCGGTGACGATCGGAAGCGGCAACGTGATTCCAGGTTTCGAGCAAGCCCTCCTCGGAATGGCCGCCGGCGAGACTAAAAGCGTCGTCCTGCCCCCGGAAGAAGCCTATGGCATGCACGATCCCGATCTCGTTCACGTCGTGAGCAGGACGCAGATTCCGCCGGAGATCGATTTGCAGATTGGGACAGTCCTGCAGTCCCGGGACCCCCAGGGGAATGTCGCCCTGCTTACGGTGCTGAGTTGCGACGACTCGGAGGTGAAGCTTGACGCGAACCACCCCCTGGCGGGCAAGGAGCTGACGTTCGACCTTAAGCTGGTTTCGATCGTCGAGTAGTCCAACTGTTGTCCCGCAAGACCGTCACGTGGGTCCTCTTTCCTGTCGGGCGTCCCGCTTGGCAGGGAGCGGGCCATCCTTGACGACGGTCAAGACATATTATGCGGAATCTGATCGTGCGCTTCGATAAGGTCGTCTCCGCTGCGTGAACTACAATGAAGTCGCGTCGTCGGTGCGTGGTCATCGGCGTTGCTGACGAGATCGAAAGGACCCGAAAATGCCTCGAAAGCCCAACTACAGGTTCGAACGCTCACAACGGGAGCGAACGAAGGCGGCCAAGAAAGCCGAAAAGGCGAAGGCAAAGGCCGAGCGGTCCGAAAAGGCGAGAGACCAGAAGGACGATGTTGCGCAGAGCGAAGATTCGGAACCGATTGTATCGTAAAAGATGCTTTCGACGCTCGTTATTGATGTTCGCCCCGGAGGCTCCTCGCGCTATTCTTGCGTCAAGCTAAACATGGCGATGAAGGAGCGATGATGGGCGACTATGCGAGCTATCCGAGTCTGAGGGACCGTGCCGTCTTCATTACGGGTGGGGCGTCCGGGATCGGTGAATGCCTTGTCGAGCATTTCTGCGCCCAGGGGGCGAAGGTCGCGTTCGTCGACATCCTCGCCGAGCGGGGAGCCCGGCTGGCGGAAGCCATTGCCGAGAAAGGAGATCCCAAACCCCTCTTCCTGGAATGCGACCTCAGGGACATTCCCAGCCTTCAAGGCCGGATTCTGACGGTTGGCGAGACCCTCGGCCCGATCACCGTCCTGGTGAACAACGCCGCCGACGACACCCGTCACAAGGTCGAAGACGTCACCGTCAAGTACTGGGACGAACGCATCGCCATCAACCTCCGCCCCTATTTCTTCGCGGCGCAAGCCGTATACCCCCAGATGAAACGGGCCGGCGGCGGCGCGATCGTCAACATGGGGTCCTTCACCTATCTTCGGGGCGAAGGCGGATTTCCCGGCTACAGCGCCTCGAAGGCGGGCATCCACGGGCTGACCCGCGGCCTCGCGCGCGACTTCGGCCCCGACAACATCCGCGTCAACACGATGATGCCGGGCTGGATCATGACCAAGCGGCAGCTCGAGCTCTGGGTCGACGAGGCGGGCGAGCGCGAGATCTTCGAGAAGCAATGCCTGAAGGACAAGGTCTACCCGCCCGACGTCGCCCGAATGGTGCTGTTCCTCGCCGCGGACGACAGCCGGATGTGCTCGGCCCAGCAGTTCATCGTCGACGGCGGCTGGGTGTAGGGATCGATCTCGCGCTCAGCGGCGGGTGTTTTCCAGGTAGTCCGCGTATTTGACGGAGTCGCGGAACGCCCGGAAGGGTCGGAGGAAACGGGCGATCAGGCCGTGCTCGGCGATCCATTCCGCATAGGCCCGGTAGGCGGGGTCCTCCATCAGGTGCTTTTCCTCGGTCTTGGCCCGAATGAAATAGACCAGGTTCACGAGCAGCAGCAGCACGGAGTTCCTTACCGCTTCCTCGGCCCCGCCCGTCGACAGGAAGGGCATCACGAGCAGCCACCAGAACAGGTTCTTGGCGAGATAAGCCGGATGCTTGGAGTAGCGATAGGGACCGTTGGTGATGATTCCGCGATGGGTGAGGTTGGAGAACCGGATTCCGAAGATCACGGTCGCCCAGGCATAGATCCCGGTCAGCGCGATCAGCACCGCGCCCCATAGCCAAAGCACCAGGCCCTGGCCGCTGAACCAGATCGTCCAGTCCTGGGTGTACTCGTGATAGTTCAGGGGACCATCCCCGGCCATCATGATGAAGGGCGGATAGCAGATCAGCGCCGCGACCCAGGCCGACAGATGCGGATTGGCCGAGCGGATATGGGCGTCGAGAACCCGGAACGTAAAAATGTAGCCGATGGCGCCGAAGCAAACGTCGGCCAGGAACAGCGCCTTGATGCCCCAGGTCGCGAAGGACGCGGGATCGGCAAGGATCTCCTCGACGGTGGGAGAGGTAACGGCGCCCACCAGCCCGGGGAAGATACTCACCATGAACGCCAGGAAGAACGCCTTGATGAACCAGCCCCGCCCGTAGTCCTTGAGCTTTTCGACGTCGACCAGCTCCCGCTCGCCGACGATCCATTTCCCCATATGCCAGGACCCGTCATAGGGGTCGCGGGAATGGCGGTCGACGAAGTACACATAGATGGGCGAAAGCAGGAGGAGGACCGGCAGGCACATCAGCAGCGTCAGGAAATAGAAAGTGTACCCAAAGCCCTCATAGGACCGGATGATCCAGTAGAAGACCGCGATGATCGCCCAGGTGGACCAGAGGCCGATCAGCTTCGTCGCCGTGTTCTTGAGCGCCTCGTCCTTCGAACGGCAGTACGAAAGGTCCAGCCCTGTGCTCGGGTTGAGGTAGGTCTTCTCCACGAACACCGCCCACAACACCATCGGCACGGCGCAGGCGGCCAGGCAGTAGAGCGCGCGAACGGCGAGCACCATCTCGAACCGCGACAACACGACGAGCCCGACGATCAACCCGGCCAGCCCGACGAGGCCGGTGGCGTTGGTCACCGCCGATCGCGGCTTTTCCGTTGTCACGACGGCCAGTTCCGGCTCCTTGCTCCCGACACGCTGATGCATGGACGTCCTCGATCCCTTGGCTCGCGCAGAACTCTCCTCCCGCGTTGCCAGGAGTATCGGGGATGGGGATTGACAAAAGGTTTCCGCCGCGCGGCTCTCGCCCGTCGGCACGAATCCCTAACCCATTGTTTTAATTGGTGCCCCAGGGGGGACTCGAACCCCCACGTCCGTAAGGACAACAGATTTTGAGTCTGCCGCGTCTACCAATTCCGCCACCGGGGCGCCCGGTGTGATGCGTCCGCGGGCTGTCGACCCGCGCCCCCTTCAATAGCGCCGCCGGCCGCCAAGCGTCAACACACAGGCCACGCCGCCGAGATTGCCCCGCCTGCCCCGGCCTGCTAA
>JANQJG010000070.1 GCA_028281785.1 Rhodospirillales bacterium | reverse complement strand
AAGGGGCTGCAGCGCAGGTTCCGGCCCTTGGAGTAGGGCTCGCGGTTGTGGACCGGCGGATTGTAGATCTTGAACGCCGTCTCGAAGCAGCGGTCGTAGATGAAGGGCTCGGTCTTCTGGATCGGATAGTAACGGGCGTAATCGATGCCATGGTGGTCGAACTCGGTGCGGCCGTCGGTCATCCAGTCGGCGATCAGCTTGCCCGTGCCCGGGCCGTCCTTGACCCAGACGGAGACGCCGTACCAGAGGCCGCGCACATCCGGCGACTCGCCGATGGAGGGCCCGCCGTCGGCGGTCACCTGCAGCAGCCCGTTGAAGGAGTGCTTCTCGTTGTATCCGAGTTCCCCGAGGATCGGGGTCAGTTCCATGGCGCGCTCCAGCGGGTCCATGACCTGCTCCATCTCCAGGTCGCGCTGGGAGGGGGAGAGGCGGGCCTCCTCCTTCTCCAGCAGGTCGCGCGGATGGACGAGGCGGGGCGCGTTCTCTTCGTAGTAGCCCCATTCGATCTGGCCGCCCTCGGTCGTCTTCGGATCGCCGGTGTCGCGCAGGTAGGCGGAGTTGCCCTGGTCGCGCAGCAGCGGATAGCCGATCTCCTTGCCGGTGCCCTCGAAGGTCGTGTGGGGCCCGAAGAAGGTCAGCGGATGGTCGACCGGCATGACCGGCAGGTCCTCGCCCGCCATCGCCGCGATCAGGCGGCCCCAGAGGCCGGCGCAGACCACGACGTAGCTCGTTTCGATATAGCCGCGCGTGGTGTGGACGCCCTTGATGCGGCCGTTCTCGATATCGAGGCCGGTGCAGGGCGTATTGGCCAGGGTCTGCAGCTTGCCGCTTTCCTCGGCGTCGCGGATCAACTCTCCGGCGACGACCTGGGAGCGTGGGATCACCAGACCCGCATCCGGGTCCCAAAGGCCGCCCTGGATGATGTCTTCCTCGATCAGCGGCATCAGCTCCTTCACCCGCTGCGCCGTGATCATCTCGACCCGGTTGCCGAAGGCGCGGCCGGAGCTGACCCGGCGTTCGAGTTCGCGCATGCGCTCGTCGTCGCCCTTGCGGGCCACCTCGATGCCGCCGATGCGCGCGTAGCGGCCGCGCTTCTCAAAGAAGTCGATGCTGTAGCGGGTCGTGAAGATGGTGATCTGGTCGTGCATCGTGTTGAAACAGAAGTCCGAGGCATGACCGGTCGAGCCGATGTCCGTCGGGATGCCCGACTTGTCGATCCCGATGATGTTATCCCAGCCCCGCTCGATCAGGTGATGGGCCACCGACGCCCCGACGATGCCGCCCTGTCCGATGATCACGACATCAGCGCTTTTGTGAAACTGCGCCATTGCTACCGTCTCCGTGAAAGTACCCCGTGCTAAGTACCCGGGCCGTCCCGACTGACCTCTGCGTCGGGGCTGCCCGCAAGGGGCCCATTCTTTCCCGAAGGCGTTCGGCTGCTCCCAGTCTGCGCGACCGCAATTGTCGTATCACCGACACCTTTGTCTGCCACCCGCCGCAAGGGCCGGGAGCCGCGGAAATCCAGGGCTTCTGCGCGGGTCGCCGGGGCGCGTGCTGCCGCATTTCCGCCCATCCCGGTCGCCGCTGCGACAGAGCGCCGAATGCCGCGGTGCCGATAATCCGGTTCTTCCTGTTCGAGGGGCCGGAGATGGCAAGGATTTCAGAGATCGAAGACGCCCTGTCTTCCGGCGGCGGCCGGCGCGGGCGGCGTGCCGGTGGCGGTGCGGAGGCGCGGCGCGCGAAACGCGGCGGCGGAACGACACCGAAGAACCGCTACATCCAGCGGCAGATTCCGCCCTACGAGATCCTCTCCGAAGAGAATCTGGCGCTGATCGAGGAGAACGCCGAGACGGTGCTGCAGGAGATCGGCATCGAGTTCCGCGACGACCCCGAAGCGCTGGCGATGTGGAAGGAAGCCGGCGCGGATGTCGATGGCGAGCGCGTGCGCTTCCCCCGCGGGCTTTGCCGCAAGCTCTGCGAGACCATCCCCACCAGCTTCACCCAGCATGCCCGCAACCCGGAACGCTCGGTGGAGATCGGCGGCAACAACACGGTCTTCGCGCCGGTCTACGGCCCGCCTTTCGTGCGCGATATCGAGGGCGGGCGCCGCTACGCCACCATCGAGGATTTCCGGAACTTCGTGAAGCTGGCCTACATGGCCCCGGCGCTGCACCACTCCGGCGGGACCGTCTGCGAACCGGTGGACATCCCCGTCAACAAGCGCCACTTCGACATGGTCTACGCCCACCTGCGCTATTCCGACATGCCCTTCATGGGCTCGGTGACGGCGCCGGAACGGGCGGAGGACTCCGTGGCCATGGCGAAGCTGGTCTTCGGCGAGGACTTCGTCGAGACCAACACGGTGATGATCAACCTGATCAACGCCAACTCGCCCATGACCTTCGATGCTACCATGCTGGGGGCGCTGAAGGTTTACGCCCGCCACAACCAGGCCTGCATCGTCACCCCCTTCATCCTCTCCGGCGCCATGGCGCCGGTGACTCCGGTGGGGGTGATGACCCAGACCCTGGCCGAAGCGCTGGCCGGCCTCGCCTTCTCACAGCTCGTGCGGCCGGGTTCGCCCATGGTGCTGGGCAGTTTCGCGTCCTCGATTTCCATGCAGTCCGGGGCGCCCACCTTCGGCACGCCGGAGCCGGCACTGGTGCTCTACGGCATGGCGGCCCTGGCCCGGCGGCTTGGCGTGCCCTTCCGCTCCGGCGGCTCGCTCTGCGGCTCCAAGCTGCCGGACGCCCAGGCCGCCCACGAGAGCACCCAGACCCTGATCCCGACCCTGCTGGGCGGCGTGAACTTCGTGCTCCACGCTGCCGGCTGGCTGGAGGGTGGCCTGGTGTCGTCCTACGAGAAGTTCGTCATTGACGTCGACCAGCTCGGCATGATGCAAACCTTCGCCGGCGGCTATGACCTCAGCGAGAACGGCCAGGCCATGGATGCCCTGCGCGAGGTCGGGCCCGGCAGCCACTTCCTCGGCTGTGCCCACACCCAGGCCAACTTCGAGACCGCCTTCTACCGCTCCGCCATCGCCGACAACAATTCCTTCGAGCAGTGGGAGGCCGAGGGCGCGCGCGATGCCTTCACGCGGGCCAACGCGCTCTACAAGAAGACGCTGGCGGACTATCAGGCACCGGCCCTCGATCCCGCCATCGACGAGGCGCTGCGGGCCTTCATCCAGAAGCGCAAGGATTCCATGCCCGACGCCTTTACGTGAGGTTTCGGGCGGCGTCCGGTTCCGGTCGGTCGCGCATTCCGACTATGACGTTTCAGAAGTCCATCTGCCGGCCGTCGGTCATGGTGAAGGGGGAACGGTAGGCGCTGCCGGGCGAGACCCAGTAGTAGGCCGCGCCGTCGGTCTCTACGTCATAGCAGCTCCAGCCGCCGCGCTCCCACCAGGAGCAGTACTGGTTCTTGGCCTTGTCCACGCGCCACCTGCCCACGTCCGGGATGCCGCCCTTCTCGAGATAGGTCGTCGACCCCGAGGTCGCGAAGTACTGCCGCGTGTCGGTTCCGCGCCAATTGCCAAGCGCTGTGCGGCCGTCCAGCAGTGCGTGGATCTCCGAAGCGCTCAGTTTCTCGTCGGCCATGGCCGGGACCAGCAACAGAGCAAAAGTGGTCAGTGCCACAATCAGGGTGCACGCAAAGCGGCGCATGTCCGATCCTCCCGTGGTTGGCGCCAGCATAGACCGTGAGCCGGTGAACGCGGAAGCCGCTCCGCGTGTCGCGTTCTCTGTTTCCTTCAGGCGAACGAATGAAATTTCTTTCTTACAAATGTCCATTGATTGGCGAAGAGACCTCGGTCACACTGCCGTGCAAAGAGACCAGTAAGATGTCTCGGTGTGAGTCGACCTGACTGTCGGCCGGTCCCGGAACAGCGGTCCGCCCGCCCGTGTCGTTGCATTTGCGTCGGTTCCACATCGCGTCAACCGGTCCCCCGCGGGCCGGCAGGTTGCACGATAGGGCCGACCAACGGCCGACATGGGAGGAAAGACGCCAATGCTTCAATTGAGCAAAGAAGATCTCGTCCGGGCCTATACCCAGATGCGCACGATCCGCGATTTCGAGGAGCGGGTGCATGAGGAGTTCGCCGGCGGCAGTATTCCGGGCTTCGTGCACCTCTACGCCGGC
>JANQJG010000067.1 GCA_028281785.1 Rhodospirillales bacterium | reverse complement strand
CTCGTGCTGCCGGAATCGCTCGCCATCATGGCCTATCTGGATCGTAAGTTCCCAGAGCCGCCGTTGTTCGGCCGCTCGCCCGAAGAGGCGGGGCGAATCTGGAAGGCGGTCATGGACAGCGAGCTCTATCTTCAGCCGGCGGCATTGGGGATCATCCTGCCGATCTTCCTCGGGCAGACTGAGGAAAAGGCCGATCGGGTCAAGGCGGCCATTCCCGATGTTCACGCGGAACTCCGGGCTCTGGAGACCATCGTAAAGGGGAACGAGTGGTTGGTCGGCGACGCGATCAGCGCCGCCGACATCGCGACCTATCCGTTCCTGGAGGCGCTTCTGCGCGCCGCGGGTAAGGAGACGGCAGCGGCCTTCGAACTCGGCCTGATTCCGCTCGGCGACCGATATCCGGCGCTCGAGGCGTGGCGACAGCGGATCACCACCCTTCCGGGCTATGACCGGACGTATCCGCCCCACTGGCGAGACGCGGCTTGACCGGCGTCCGTTCACGTATGCATGCGGTCAGGGCCTTTGGAGGCCCTTGCGGTTCAGATAGATCGCGTAGAGCGAAGTCGTTGCCGTGATGAACAGCCTGTTCCGCTTCGGCGCGCCGAAAACGACGTTCGAGACGAGTTCCGGAACGGGAATTCGACCCAGCAGGTCGCCCGCCGGCGTATAGCAATTCACCCCATGCCCGGCGCTGGTCCAGATGTTGCCGTCGGTATCGAGTCGGAAACCATCGGCGACCGCATCCGCGACCTCCGCGAAGACCTTCGGCTTGGCAAGCTTGCGACCCTCGACAACATCGAAGACGCGGATGTGGTGGGGACCGTTCTCCGGGTCATGGGAGATTCCGGTGTCCGAGATGTAGAGCAACGATTCATCGGGGGAGAAGGCAAGCCCGTTGGGCTTCAGAAAATCGTCCGCGACGATCTCCAGCGTGCCGGCCTGGGGGTCCAGACGGAACACGAAGCTTCCCCCGAGCTCGCTTTCCGCCTTGTCGCCTTCATAGTCGGAATCGATGCCGTAGGTCGGATCGGTAAACCAGACGGTTCCATCGGACTTGACCACGACATCGTTGGGCGAGTTGAGTTTTTTACCCTGATATTCGTCGGCGAGCACGGTGATCGAGCCGTCATGCTCGGTCCGGGTCACCCGGCGGCCATGCTCGCAGGTGACCAATCTTCCTTCCCGGTCACGCGTGTTCCCGTTGCTGTAGTTGGAGGGATGGCGAAACACCTGCACGCCAAGGCCCTCGACATACCGCATCATCCGGTTCCCGGCCACGTCGCTCCAGACCAGGAAATCGCCATCGGCGAAGTAGCACGGCCCCTCGGCCCAGCTGGTTCCGGTATAGAGCTTCTTCAGCCAGCCATTTGGCAGGAGATAGTTCCGGAAACGCTTATCGAAGATCTCGATGTCGGCCATGGATTGTGTCCCTCCACCTCTGTCCTTCAGACGTTCCGACGCCAGTCCTCGGCAACTGGGCAGGCGAGGGTTTATAGCACGCGGCAAGCCGCTGGACTGCAGTTCAAACGGACATCGCAAACCACTGCGAACGACAGGTCATGCTGGCTTTCCTTTGGCGGCGTGCAAGGATCAGCCGTTTCCTGGCTCCGCGCCCATACGGTAATCTGGAACCGAGCTCCCAGGGACTCATGACGAAGGCAGAAAGGGGGAATGATGCACAGCCCGACTTTTCCCGTCGTCCGACTGCCGATGTTGGAGACCGTCACGCTGCCCCTCCTCATGCGCGTGGCCGTTCCGCAGCCGCGCGGCGAGCCGATCCCCGATATTGACGCGGCGGTCGATTCAGCCCTGGCGGGGCTGAAGCGCCTGGACGGCCTCTCAAGCGGTGCGCGGATCGCGATCGGGGTGGGTAGCCGCGGCATCGCGCATCTTCCACGGGTCGTGGCGCGGACGGCGGCGTTCCTCAAGGGCAAAGGTCTTCAGCCCTTTATCGTGCCGGCCATGGGCAGTCATGGCGGCGGCACGGCCGAGGGGCAGGCGGCGATGCTGGCTCAGCTCGGCGTTTCCGAGGCGGCCGTCGGAGCGCCGGTGGGGGCGACGATGGAGGTCGTCGAGTATGGCCGCACGGAGCAGGGCATTCCCTGCTGTCTCGACCGCAACGCGGCAGAGGCCGACGGCGTGATCGTCATCGGTCGGGTCAAGTCGCACACCAGCTTCGACCGTCCCATCGAGAGCGGCCTGGTCAAGATGGTGGCCGTGGGCCTCGGCAAGGTTCAGGGAGCCCATCACGTCCATCGCCTGGGCCCCAGGGGCCTGTCCGAGGTGCTTCCCCGGATCGCCGCGATCTCGATTGCGCATGCGCCGTTCGTCGGCGGGCTCGCGCTGGTCGAGAACGCCCATAAGGATTTCGTCGCGGTCGAGGGCGTCGAGCCGGAGAACTTCTTCGAGGCCGACCAGCGCCTTCTGAAGCTGGCCAAGTCGATGCTCGCGCGTCTGCCTTTCGACCGCCTCGACGCTCTGATCGTCGAATGGATCGGCAAGGAAATCAGCGGCGCCGGGATGGACTATGCCGTCACCGGACGGACCGATATCCGCGGCGTGCCCAACCCGCCGACGCCCCTCATTCACAAGGTCGGGGTGCTTGGCGTCACCCCGGAGTCCCGCGGCAACGGCGTCGGCGTGGGCATGGCCAACTTCATCACCCGCGAGGTTGCCGAGGGTCTCGACCTCATGGCCATGTACACGAACTCGGTCACCGCGGCGATCACCGAGAAGGCGTTCATCCCCATCGTCCTGCCCGACGAGCGCGATCTCGTTCGGGCCTGCGTGAAGACCGGATGGAGCCCGGATCCGGCCGAGGCGCGGCTCTGCGTTATCCGTTCGACCCTGCATCTGAACGAGATGCTCGTCTCGCCGAGCCTTTACGCCGAGGTCAAGGGGCGCGCGGGAGTGGAGGTCCTCGAAGACAGCGGCCCGATCCGCTTCAGCGAGGACGGGCGGCTGCTCAATCGGCTCTCAGGTCGGAACGGCCCTAAGCCTTAACCTTTACGGGACTGGCGCCATTGCTGATAGAACGGCCAGACCAGCAGCATGATCGATATCAGAACGAAGATCAGCGGCAGCGGCCGCGTGAAGATGGGCGAGAAGTCGCCGGCCGTCATCATCAGGCCGGATCGCAGTTTGGCTTCGGCAATCGGCGCCAGCACGAAGCCGATGACGAACGGGCCGAGCGGCACCTTCGAGCGTTCCAGAAAATAGCCGAACACGCCGAACCCCAGCATCACCCAGACATCGAAAAACAGGTTGTTGAGCGCGAAGGCCCCGATCACGCAGAAAACCAGGATCGGCGGCAGTACGTAGGCGCGGGGGACGAACATCAACTGCGAGATCTTGCCGACCGAGCTGGTCATGATGCCGTACATCAGGAGGTTGGCCAGCAGGCAGGCCGAGATCATGGCGTAGACAATCTCGGGGTTGTTGATGAACAGCGTCGGCCCGGGCTGGATGGCGTGGATCATCAGCGCGCCGATCAGGATGGCGTCGATGACGCTGCCCGGGATGCCCATGGCGATCAGAGGGATCAGGGCTCCGCCGACGGTCGCGTTATTGGCCGATTCCGAAGCGACGATGCCGCCATCGTATCCGGTGCCGAACTTCTCCGGCGTCTTCGACATGTTCTTGGCGGTGGTATAGGCGACGATCGATCCGATATTGGCGCCGATGCCGGGCAGGATGCCGATCCAGGTGCCGATGACCGACGACCGGATCATGTTCCAGGCTTGGTCCTTCCAGTCCTTGAGCGACATCAGAATGCCCTTGGTCGAGAACTTGGTGCGCTCGACCTTGCGCTCGATGTCGACGATGTCGGCGATCAGCTGGCTGACCGCGAACACGCCGATCAGCACCGGCAGAAGGCCGAGCCCGCCGTTCAGGTACAGGACGTCCCAGGTCAGGCGCGGAAATCCGCCGGCCGCCGGATCGACGCCGGGCATGGCGATCAGCATGCCCAGCGCGCCGGACAGCAGGCCCTTGACCATCGAACCCTGGCTGACCGAGGCGATCAGCACCATCGCCATCACCACCAGGGTGAAATATTCGAAGGGGCCAAAGCGGGTTGCCAAAACGGACAGCGGCTCGGACACCAGGACCAGGAATACCCAGGAAATGATGCCGCCGACGAAGGACGCGGCGATGCCGAGCCCGAGGGCCCGCCCGGGCCTGCCGCTGCGTGCCATCGGATAGCCGTCGAAGGTGGTCATCACCGCCGCCGGCGTGCCCGGCATCCGCATCAGCGTCGCCGTGATCAGCCCGCCGCTGATCGCCCCGACATACATGCCGATGAGCAGCGACAAGGCGTTGCCCGGGTCCATGTTGAAGGTCAGCGGCAGGGTCAGCGCGATTATCATCGCGCCGGTGATGCCGGGTATCGCGCCGCCAAGGATGCCGAGGAAGGTTCCGAGCAACACCAGCAGGAACGGAACTGGGGTCAATACATGGGCAAAGCCTTCGAGAAGCGGAGCCATGGCGTTCACCCGGTCGGCAGATCGACGTAGAAGACTTCGGTGAAGATGAACTCGCAGCCGAAGCCCATCACCACCGAGATGACGATCGCAATGACCGCCGGTTTGGCCGCCGGCCAATGGGCGCGGTCGAAGGACGTGATCAAGGAGAGGAACGCCCTGACCGGCGCTGCTCCCAAAAGAAACAGGATAATGAAAAGCAGGAAGACCGTGGTGACGACGCCGAAACCGAATAGTCCCAGATAGAGAATGCCGACATAGAGCCCGGAAAAGGCCAACACGGCGACCGCCGACCAGGGGCGGGCGTGAAATCCAGATGCCGCCGCCTCGGCTTCAAGGGCCAGTTGTTCCTCTGTTTTCGTAGGCGCGGCGTGCCGGGCGAGGGTGATCAGGGCGCGCAACAGAATAATCAGGCACAGCCCGATGATGACAAAGGCGATGGCCTGGGGAACCGGGCCGGAACCCAGGGGCTCGAAGGTTCCCGGTGGCAAATCCCAGCTTTCAACAAGAACCGCGATGCACGCGGCGATGATGAACAGCATCAAGCCGATGTCACGCTTGGCGATGGATGGGTCCATGGGCTACATCCTCAGAGTAAAGGCAGAGCCGCCCCGGCGGTGTGCCGGGGCGGTGTCCATAAGGCAGTTGGTGTGGCTATTTCTTGCTAGCCTGTTTGGCCGTCGGTTCGACGATCTTGTAGGTGGCGTCCAGCTTTTTGGCGAAGGCTTCGCCACGGGTGAAGGTCGGCGCCATGGCCTTCTTCTTCAGCATGGTCTGGACGTACTCGGTCTCCATCGCCTTCTCGAGGACGTCGGCCAAACCGTCGACGGCTTCCTTCGGCGTGCCCTTGGGCGCGAGCCACCAGCTGCCGACGCAATAGACCAGATCGCCTAGGCCCGCTTCCTTGCAAGTGGGCACTTCCGGAGCTTCGGGAGCGCGGGTCGGGAACATGTAGCACAGCCCCTTGACGCCCTTGACCTTGAAGTTGAGATATTCGGCCATGGACAGCACGGTGGTATCGGTCTGGTTGCCGATCAGCGCCGTAAAGTTCGCGGTGCCGCCACCGATCTGTACGAAACGGAATTTCGCGCCCGGCGTCGTGTTCTGCAGTTGGATGCCGGCCATGTGATTCAGGGCGCCGAGGTTGGCGCCGAAGATCAGGCTGTCCGGCTTGTCGGTTGCCATCTTGAGCAACGATTTCACATCGGTGAACCGCTCGTCGTTCTCGCGAACGCAGGATAGCAGGCAGAATTCGGAGGTTTCGGCGACCGGCTCGAAATCGGCGTAACCGAAGTCGATCATGCCGCCGCCCTGTGCGCCCATCAGTGCCTTGTGGATCAGCAGGAACGTGTAGCCGTCCGGCTTCGCCTCCAGGGCCTGACGTGAGCCGATGGTGTAGTGCCCGCCGACATTCACGATCGTCAGCTTCTGCGGCATCAGATTGTTGTCGGTGATTGCCTTCTGAAACGTGCGGGCCGTTTGGTCACTCGATCCGCCGGGCTTGAACGGAACGATTACTTTCACGGGTTTCTCCGGCCACGCCGCGAGCACAGGCGTTGCCATAAGCATCGCCGCCGCGGCGGCGGCCAGGGTCGTTACCAGTCGGTGTTTCATTTTCTCTCCCTTCGCAATCGTGCTGATTACCCTTCTTCGCGCATTTCGTGCCATCGCGGCCTCGGGATGGTTTTGGCCGTCTTCTTATTAGGGCAACGGAGGCCGTGTTCCAAAGGAGTTCGAAACGGCACGTTTCGGTTGGTTCAGGACCTCCTCCCGAATCTGCACAAAACTATATCCACTGCCGTCCGGCGCCCGCAAGCGCGCCTCTATCGCCCACCGCTGACCTCGAGCATGGTTCCGGTCACGTAGGACGCCTTGTCGGACAGCAGCCACAACACGGCCTCCGCCACCTCTTCAGGTTGGGCGTATCGTCCGATGGGCACGGCGGCGCCCAGCCGTTCGATCCGCTCCCGGCCGTAAGGAGCGTGGAAGTCCGTATCGATGAGGCCCGGCATCACACCGGTGACGCGGATCCCTTCCTCGGCCACCTCCTTGGCCAGGGCGACGGTGAAGGTGTTGCCAGCGCCCTTGGAAGCCGCGTAATGGGCCCGCCGGTCGCGCCCTCCGAGCTTGGCCGCCACCGAGTTCACATTGACGATGGCCCCGCCTTTTCCGCCATGCCGGGTGGACATGCGGCGCACGGCCTCGCGGGCACAGAGGAAATAACCGGTGATGTTGACCCGCCAAAGCTCGGCGAGATGCTCGGCATCGGCCTCGTCGACCCGATGCTCACCGCCCAGAACGCCCGCGTTGTTGACCAGCGCGGTCAAAGGGCCAAGCTCGGTATCGACCGTCTCGAAAAGGCGAACGACGTCCGCGTCGTTGCCGGTATCGGCCTGGACGGCGATAGCCGTTCCGCCGTCTTTCCGAATCTCCTCGACCAGGGCTTCCGCCCGGTCGGCGCTACCCAGATAGTTGACGCAGACCTTGTAGCCGGCCTTACCGCCCAGGCGGGCGGTCGCCGCGCCGATCCCACGGCTCGCGCCGGTGACCACCATTACTCCCGTCATGTCATTGCCCCCTGTGTCGTCTCGTTCAGGCCCGCTGCTCACCCAGCGGGAATTCTCCCGTCCATGCCGCTCATCCTTCGACTGGCTTAGGATGAGGGTGTTTTTTCGTCACCTGTATCCTCATCCTGAGCCAGTCGAAGGATGAGGGGCGTTTATTGCCTCTCCGGCTACCGTTCACCGATGATCCTGCGCCCAGTCCCGCGTGCGATAGTCGCTTTGGATCTGCCAGTCCAACAGAACGTCCAGCAATTCCCGCTTGGCGGCCGACGCGCCTGGATCTCGCCACAGATTGCACGTTTCCCCAGGGTCGTTCCTGAGGTCGAAGAGCAGGCCGTCATCCACGCCCAGGAAATGGGTGAGCTTCCAGTCGGGGGAGCGGACCATGGTCACGAAGTCGGTTCCGGTCATGTTGAGGTCGCGGCACTGCTCGGCGAAAACATGTGTCCGCCCGTCCCAGTCGTCGCCTCGCAGAGCCGGCAAGGCCGAGACGCTCTCGAACGACTCCGGCACCTCGACACCCGCAAGCTCCAGAAGCGCGTGGCAGACGTCGAAATGCTGGCAGAGCGAGTCGACGACATGGCCCGACTTCACGATACCCGGCCCCCACACGATGGTTGGCGCACGCACGATCTGTTCATAGGTCGACCATTTCTGGCTGAGCCCGTGGTCGCCCAGGCAGTCACCGTGATCGGACGTGAAGACGATGATCGAATTGTCGAGATATCCTTCCGCTTCAAGCGTCTGCATGATCTCGCCCACCTTCTCGTCGATCATCGTCATGTTGGCGAGGTAGTAGGCGCGCTGGCGGAACCGGGCGTCCGGGCTGAGATCGGTCCGATGGACCACGGAATCATGGTCCACCTCGGTCGTGTGGAGGCGGTAGGCGCGGTAGGCTTCGGGCTGGCCCTCCAGATCCTCCGGCGTGATCGGATCGATGGGAAGGTCCTTGTCCATGTACCGCTCGATGAAGCGCGGCGTGGGATCGTAGGGCGGGTGAGGCCCCGGAAAGCCGATCTGACAGAACAGAGGGTCGGCCTTGGGATGCGCGGTCAGCCACCATTTGGCGAGATCGCCCGTGAACATGTCGGAGTGCAGCCGTTCCGGCAGCTCCCACTCGAAGGCGCCCAGGCGCTCCTTGTAGTCGGAGCGTTTGCGATAAAGCTCCCGCTGTTGCTTGACCAGCCCGTTGGCGGCGAGTGCCCGGTCCCATTCGTCGAAATAGTACCGGCCCTCGAGAAAGCGGTCCTTGTTCTCGATGTTGTAGCGCTCGCGGAAGCCGCAGGGCGTATCGAACGGGATGGTGTGCATCTTGCCGATGTTGACGGTGTGGTAGCCCACATCGTCGAGCCGTTCGATCCAGGAATGCCGCCATTCGCAGCCGTTCTTCAGCACACCGATGGTATGCGGGTAGTACCCGGTGAACATGGAGGCGCGTGAGGGAACGCAGGACAGCCCGGCGGCATAGCAGCGGGAAAAGACCGTCCCTTCCCGCGCCAGCCGGTCGAGATTCGGCGTCTCCACATGCGGGAAACCGAGCGCGCCGATGGTGTCGTAGCGCTGTTGATCGGTGATGATGAGGACGATGTGGGGCCGTTCGTTCGGCATGGCTTTTGTTATCCCTCAGAGCATATCTTATTCATATGGAATCATTCTGACAGAGCGGTTCGGCGGCGGCGAGCGCTTCGCGCTGACGCCGGGCCAGACGCTCCTGATAAAGCGGCCAGAGAAGCGAGAGGGCGGAGACGGCCAGGAAGACGACCGCCACCGGCCGGTTGAAGACATCTAGGAAATTCCCCTCGGCCATCATCAGGGCGGAGCGCAGATGCTCCTCGGCGATGGGGGAGAGGACGAAGCCGATCACGAACGGGCCGAGGGGCACCTTGCAGTACTCGAGGCCAAAGCCGATCAGCCCGAAGGCCAGCATCACCCAAACGTCGAAGAAGCGGTTGCCGAGGGCGAAGGTGCCGATGACGCAGAAAACCAGAACGGCCGACAGCAGATACGACTTCGGGATGTACATCACCTTGGCGATGTGAACGACCGCGAACAACATCAAGCCGAACATGATGAAGTTCGCGATCAGATAGGAGGATATGAAGCCGTAGGCGACCTCGGGATTGGTCGTGAACAGCAGAGGGCCCGGCTGAAGGTTGTGGATGATGAGCGCGCCGAGCAGGATGGCGTCGACGACGCTGCCCGGAATGCCCATCGTGATTAGCGGAATCATGGCGCCGCCGATCGAGGAGTTGTTGGCGGTCTCGGCCGAGACGATGCCGGGCTCGTGCCCGGTTCCGAACTTCTGGGGCTCCTTCGACAGGTTCTTGGTGGTGGTGTAGGCCATCATCGCAGCGATGTTGGCGCCGATGCCGGGCAGCAGCCCGATCCAGGTGCCGATACAGCCCGAGCGCAGCATGTTGATGCCGTGCCGCTTCACATCCTGGAAGCCGACGATGATGCCTCGCCGGCTGACGGACATCATCTTGGGCCGCCAGTCGATCTCCACCGCGTCCTTGATGATCTGGCTGATGGCGAAGGCGCCGATCAGGACGGGCAGCAGCTTGAGGCCGGCGTCCAGATCGTGGAAACCGAAGGTGAGCCGCATCTGCCCAAGGGACGGGTCCATCCCGGGCATGGCGAACAGCATGCCGAGACAGCCCGAGATCAGGCCCTTGATCATCGAGCCCTGAGCCAGAGAGGCCAGCATGACCAACGCCATGAGGACCATCGTGAAGTACTCCCAGGGCCCGAACCTGAGCGCCAGCTTGGCGAGGGGCGGCGACAGGCCGGCCAGGAAGCACCAGGAGATCAGGCCGCCGATGAAGGAAGACGTGATGCCCACGCCTAGGGCGCGGCCCGGCTGCCCCTTTCGGGCCAGGGGGAAGCCGTCGAAGGTGGTCATGATCGAGGCCGGCGTGCCCGGCATGCGCAGTAGCGTCGCCGTGATCAGGCCGCCGGAGATACCGCCCACATACATGCCGACGAGCAGGGTGATCGCGTTCACGCTCTCCATGTAGAAGGTCAGCGGAAGCGTCAGGGCGATCAGCATGGTCGCGGTCAGTCCGGGGATCGCGCCGACCACGATCCCCAGACTGACGCCAATGGCGAGCAGCGTCAGCGGCCAGATCTGGAAGAGGTTGGAGAACGCTGCGAAGAAGTCGGCCATGTCGTCGATTCCCTCGCGGCGCCTATGGCAGGTCGATGTAGAGGAATTGGGTGAAAATCAGGTAGTTCCCCGCCGCGATGACGAGCGCGAAACCAAAGATGAAGGGGATCTGGCGCTTTGCCGCCCGCGTGAAAAGCAGGCCCAGGAGCACGAGGAAGGCCACGGTCGCGGTCACAAATCCGAGTACTCCCAAGTCCATGACCGCCACATATGCGGCGCACAGCAGGAACATGCCGACCGCCGTCCACGGGCGACGCCGAAAATCCTCGTTCTTTTCGGTGGGCGGGGCATAGCTGCGCAGGGCCAGGACGCCACGCAACAGAACGATCGAGGCCAGCACGGTCATGATTACGCAGAGGGCCTGGGGCAGGGCGGCCGACCCGAGCGGTTCCCAATGGGCGGGGGGCAGGCCCATCGCGTTGATGTAAACGACGACCGACAGAAGGATCACGACAACCGAAAGGACGATGTCGGCCTTCGGATTCGACGTGCCACTCGGCATGGAGGATATCCCCGCTAAGAGAGATCTGGAGTTCCGAGCCCCCGCGGCCGCCGACCCCATCCGGAGCCGGCGATTCCGCGAGAAGAGATAGGCGCAAGGATCAGAGGTTGGGGCGCCGCCCTACTTCTTGATGTCCTTCGCCGCCTCCTTGAGCTTCTCCAACAGCTCGAGAGATTCCTTCTCGGCCTGGGTGCCATCGGTCCAGTACGGATCGAGCACGCGTTCCTTGTACCACTCCTCGATCTCGGGCGAGGTCGCCACGGCCTTCAGCGCATTGGCCACCACGTCGATACGGTCCTGCGGGGTGCCCTTGGGCGCGAGCCACCAGTTGGGATTGGCCCAAACCACGTCGTAGCCGAGCTCCTTGGCCGTCGGGACCTCGTTGATCTTGTCGACCCGGTTGGGGCCGAAGAAGATCAGGGCCCGCATGCCGCCACCCTTCCATTTGGTGTACTCTGCGGCCGAGAACAGCGCGATGTCGGCATGCTTGCCGAGCAGGGCCTTGCTGCGGTCGGCGCCGCTGCTGGCCGCGACCTTTCGGGTTTCGAACCCCACTTCCTTGGCCAGCAGGGCCCCGACGAAATGCGGGATCGTGCCGATACCAATGACCTCGACCAGGCCCTTGGGCTCCGCCTTCAGCTTGCCCTCCAGATCGGCCCAGGTCTTGTAGGGCGAGTCTTCATGCACGGCCCAGATGGGGCTGCCGCCGCCGGTGAAGCCGACCGATTCGAAGTCCGTGGGGCCGTACTCGAAGGTCCCCATGGCGTTGGCGATCAGCATCTGGTGATGCCAGTGGATGAGCGTGTAGCCGTCCGGCTCCGCCTCAACGGCCTGCCTGCCGGCGATGGTCGATCCCGCGCCCGGCACGTTGACGACCACGAGAGGCTGCGGCAGCAGGCCCCTCTCCTTGATCTCCTTCGCCATCAGGCGCGCCACCGTGTCGGTCCGGCCTCCGGGCGAGAACCCGACGATGACCTTGATCGGTTTTTCCGGGTAGGCGGCGACGGCGCCGCCGTCCTGCCAGGGCGACCCCGGCGCCAGGGTCAGCGCAGCCGCCGAAAGGGCCGAAAGGCCCCACAATACGAGTCTTGTTTTCATTCGTAAGTCTCCCTTCCGCAGCGTTTGGCCAACGTTCTTCGACGAGACGGCCCGTCGAGGCCGGTTCTTGACGGGCGTTCCACTATAGTGAACAATCGTCCCTTATAGCGGGATCGTAAAAACGGACGGCGGTTTTGTCAATCGGTACCATGGAGGCCAACGCCAGCCGAGGCCCGAAGGTCGGGCGGGAGGCGCTGAACAGCACGACGCTGAGGAAGAGCATGGCGTTCCTCGAAACCCTTGCGGAAGCGGGGACGCCGCTTGGCCTGAGCGAGCTGGTTCAGCGGACCGGGCTGCCCAAGAGCACGAGCTTTCGCATCCTCTCGATCCTTGCCAACGAACGCCTGATCCATTTCGACGCGGCCAGCCGCACCTATCGGATCGGCTACCGGTTCATGAGCTTGGCCTTCAATATGTGGCACCATTTGGACCTGCGCCGCGCGGCGGTCGAGGAGATGCGCCGGTTGGGTAAGGCGTCGGGGGAGAACATCCATCTGGCCGTCCTCGACGGCAACGAGATCGTGTTCATCGATCGGGTCGAGAGCCACAAGATCCTGCGGCTGCATTCGGCCATCGGCAACCGCGCCTCGGTGCATTGCACGGCGCTCGGGAAATCGATGGTCGCCTTCCTGCCGCAGGAGAGGCAGGCCGAGATTGTGAAGTCGCTTTCCTTCGAGAAGATCGCGGAGAAGACCATCACCGACCCGGCACGGTACGAAAGGGAGCTGAGGAAGGTCCGTTCCCAAAGGTACGCGCTGGCGTTCAAGGAGCACCAGTCCGACGTTTGCGGCGTGGCCTCGCCGATCCGGGATTTTCGCGGCGAGATCGTGGGCTCTGTATGCATCTCGGCGCCGGTCTTCCGGACCGACCGCGACCGGCTGGAGGGATGGGCGCCGCAGGTCGTCGAGGCCGCGCGGACGATTTCGCGCAATCTCGGCTGGATGGAGTAGGGGCCTCGGACACCCGCGCGACCGCCGAGAAGCAAGGGGAAGGGGGGGAGCCGATGGCGGAAAGGCCGAACATCCTGCTGATCTTTTCCGATCAGCACACGCAGCGGATCACCGGATGCTATGGCGACCCGGTCGTCCGCACGCCCAACCTCGACCGCTTGGCGGCGCGGGGCGTGGTGTTCGACAACGCGTATACGCCCTCGCCGCTTTGCGTGCCGGCACGCATGTCCTTCCTCAGCGGGCGCCATCCCTGCCGGCAGAACTGCTGGACCAACAGCGACCCGCTCGCCTCCGACATCCCGACGACGGCGCATGCGCTCGGCGCCGCCGGCTATCGGCCGATCCTCGTCGGCCGCCTGCATGCGATCGGGCCCGACCAACTGCACGGCTATGTGCGGCGGGAGGTCGGCGATCACAGCACCAACTGGGTCGGCGGCGTGTCGCACTCCCTGGGACCGCTTGCCAAGACCAACGACCCCTTCCGGGAGAGCGTCGAGAGGTCGGGGCCGGGGCAGTCCTCCTACCAGCTCCATGACCGCGACGTGACGGCGGCGGCGCTCGAGGTTCTCGACGAGCTGGCGGCGGCGCGGAAAAGCGGGGAGGGCGAGCCCTTCGCGCTTACCGTCGGCTACCTGCTGCCCCATCAGCCCTATGTCGCGCGGCCCGACCTCTTTGCGTACTACGCCGACAAGGTGGGGCTGCCGGAGATCCCGCTCGACAGCCTGGGCGAGGAGCACCCGGTGCACGCCGCCTGGCGACAGCATTCCGGCATCGAGGACGTGCCCGAGGCCGATTGCCTGCGCGCCCGCGCGGCCTATTATGCCCTGGTCGAGGAGTTCGACGAGATGGTCGGGCAACTGCTCGACCGGCTCGCGGCGCTCGGCCTCGATCAGAACACGCTGGTGATCTACGTCTCCGACCATGGCGACCAGATCGGCGAGCGCGGCCTGTGGTGGAAGCAGACCTTCTACGACGAGTCGGCTAAGGTGCCGATGATCCTCTCCTGGCCGGGTGTGCTGCCCGAGGGGGAACGCCGCAACCAGTTGGTCAATCTGGTCGACCTGGCTCAGACGATGGTCGAGGCGGCGGGCGCGCCGGCGCTCCCGGCCGCCGATGGGCGCAGCCTGCTTGGCGTCGCCCGCGATCCCGGTCGGCCCTGGATCGACGAGACCTTTTCCGAGTATTGCACCGACGGCATGTCGGCCTGGACCGGCGCCGAACCGGTGCGCCAGCGCATGATCCGCAGCGGCCGCTGGAAGCTCTGCTACTATGACGGCGCGCGGCCGCAGCTCTTCGACCTGGAGGCCGACCCGCGGGAGACCCGCGACCTCGCCGGGAACCCGGCGCATGCCGAGTTGCGCGCGGCGCTCGAGGCCCGCCTCCTCGCCGATTGGGACCCGGAAGAGATCGCCCGAGTGATGGCCGAACGCCGCCGCGACAAGGAGCTGCTGCGCGACTGGAGCCGCGCCGTGCAACCGCCCGATATCCATCGCTGGCGGGTCAGAAGCGAGGACAACTGGTTGGCCGAGGCCACCGACACCTAACCAAGTCAAGAAAGGGGAGGGACGCCCGATGGCGGAGACACGCATCGTCGGCATCACCGTGCTGCCGGAATATATCCAGACCGAGGGCATCGACGGCGTGCTCGACAACTTGGTGACACGCGCACGGGCCACCGCGGTCTCGATCTCGCCTTATGTGATGGCGCCGGCCGATGAGCGCACCGGCACCCGCGAACCCCCGGCCGACGCCGAGGCCGGCAAGGTCCGGCTGCTCGACCGGCCGCTCTGGGGAAAGCGCGAGCTCTTCGTGACCACGGCCCCGAGCTTTACCCCCGATAAAACGCTCTATGCCGGCCTCCGCTATCAGCCGGCCGAACCGACGGAGCTCACCGCGCGCGAGGGCGGCATCCTCGCCGAGTTCATCGCCGCCGCCCAGGCCCGGGGCCTCAAGGTCTATCATCAGGTCCAGGCCGCGATCCCGCCCGGCTATCGGGTGCAGTTCGGCGGCCCCGAGGCCGACGACCTGCCGCGCCTCCCCGACGGCCGGGCTCCCGAGGGCCGCGTCGACAAGAATGGCAGCCTCGCCAGCCCCCATATCCGCGCCTATGCCCGCGCGCTGATCCAGGACCTCGTCCGCGCCTACCCGGCGGTCGACGGCTTCCGTATCGACTGGCCGGAATACCCGCCCTACAGCTTCGACAGCCTGTTCCTCGATTTCAGCGACCACGCGGCCGCTGCTGCCAAACGCTTGGGCTTCGACTTCGACCGCATGCGGGCGGACACCGGCGCCCTCCACGACGGGCTGCTCGGCGGGCTCACCGAGGCCGACCTCTCGGTGTGGACCACCCCCGAGGGCGGCCGCTACCGCCTACTGCAGCTCTTGCGCGACCATCCCGGCGTCGCCGACCTGCTGCGCTTCAAGGCGACGCTCTCGATCGAGACCATCGCGGAGCTGCGCGAGGCCCTTACCGAGGCCGGCGGCGCGGACAAGGAGCTGATTCCCAGCACCTTCCCGCCGCCCTGGTCGGCCGTCTCGGGGGCGAGCTATGGCGGCCTCGCGCCCCTGAGCACCGCGATCGGTGTCAAGCTCTACACCATGCACTGGCCGATGATGCTCCGCTTCTACGCCGACGCGCTCTGCGGCGCCAACCCTGGGCTGGACAGGCGCGCGATCGTAAAGGCGCTGGTCCGCCTGCTCGACATCGCCGACGATGAGGGGTTGGACGACTATGCCTATCCCGGGCCGGACGAGCCGCATCCCGTGGGCGAGGCGGCGCAGCGCCGCAAGATCGCGGCGGCGCGGGCGGAGGCCGGGGAGACGCCGGTGATCGCCATGGCCCATGGCTACGGCCCGGTCGCGGATGTGCGCCAACGCCTTGCCTGCGCCTACGGGGCCTCGGGCGGGCGGCTCTGGGTCAACCGCTACGGCTATCTCAGCGACGAAAAGCTCGACCTCATCGGCGAGGTTACCGCGCCGGAGGGGTGATCCTTTCGGGATCGGACGGGAATGAGGCGGTGTCCATGGGCACCGCCATGGCCGCCGGGCTTGGTCCCTGCGCGGCCGCGGTTGGTACGGGCGAGGTCGGGTCCGACGTATTCGCCGCCAGCATGAACATCCCGCCCCCCACAAGGGCAACCGTCGCCGCGCCGGCGAAGCGCAGGCCAACGGCAACACGTTCCCTTTGATGCGCTTTCCCGCCGAGCTGTCGGTCGATCCCCCGGCGCCCGAGAATCGCGACCATGCCGATGGCCGACAGGGTGATCGCCATGCCGAGGGAAATCGCCGCGACCATGACGATACTGAACCACAGCAGATCATTGGCGAGCCCGTACAGCAGAACCAGAAGGGCACCGGTGCAGGGAACCGCGCCGACCGCAAGGGAAAGCAACCCGGCCACGCCCTTGGTCTGCTGATGGTGGACATGCCCGCAGCCGCAGCCATGGTGATGATGATGGTTGTGGTCCGTTCCCGCCGCGGCCGTCCCGGCCTCGGCCGAAGGAAGGTTCCGCAACGCGCGGATGGCCCCAATCAGCATCCAGATCCCGATCGCCGCGATCGCCGCGTAGCTTGCCAGGCGGATCGCGCGGTAGTCGGAAGGGGCATGCCCCGTCGTCTGGCGGATCGCGAAATCGGCGAGCACGGCCACGATGACGGCGGAGAGCACATGAAACAGCGCAATCCGGATGCCCATCCCGACCCCGCGCCGCAGGCTCCCGCCCTCACCGACGAAATAGGAGATGATCACGGCCTTGCCATGCCCGGGTCCGATGGTGTGAAGCACGCCGTAGAGAAAGGCGACGGCGAGGCCGAAGATCATGGCCGAGAGCGACCGCTGCTCCCCGATATCGGTCATGGCGCGCGTGAAGACCTGCGATATCTTGATCTGCAGCCCTTGCCACCAACCATGATCGGCCGTCAGTTTCATTGGCACGTCAACCCGCGCGAGCGCGTCGGACTTGGCCGCTGAATAGTCGGTGATCGCGGTGGCCGCCATGGTATAGGCCACCCGGACGTCGCGGCGGCCGTCCACCAGAAACAGCTCATGGGTTTCCAGGCGGTATTCGATCCGGCCTTCGATCCAGGCGGGAGAAAACCGGTCCCTTGGCGGCATGCCCTCGGGCAGGGTCACCCGGATGATTTGATTGGGCGGCGGCGTCGGCGCATGGATGCAGGCGCCCACCCAGGGAACTAGAAGGAATTCGGTGAGCCTTTGGTTTGCCATCTCGAGTGGAAGCATGTAGCCGGGGATTCGGATGGTTTCCCCGTCGATCTCGGCGCTCGCCTCGCCTTGACGCGCCTGCAGCCGCTCGATGCGTTCCCGCTCGGCGAGAAGTTGGTCGACATCGATGCCTTGCGCGGCGAACGCGGCGATAAGCTCCCTCTTCTTTTCGGCGTCGGCGGGTCTGAGCGTGCCCTCTCTCTCGAGGCTGTTCAGCAGCATGATGAGGCCGAGATCGATCCGCTGTTCGGAGCTGAGCGCGGTGATCGGGTCTTCGATGGACATCCGGGACGCCGGCAGCAGATCACGCCACTCGACTTCGTGGACGCCCTCGTCGGCGGCGGCCGCCGCCGCGAGCTTCAGCATGACCGTGATCATCGCCGCGCAAAAAAAGAGCGAGAGCCTCATCGCGAACACCTTCCCGGGTATCTCCGCCGTAACCTTCCGTCCGTCCGGGGCCGCCCGACGGAGCCGGTAAGATGCGGTACAAGCCGTTAAGGCTTCGTTGTTGGCGGATTTTTGGCGAGCGGAGTGTAGGAACTGCTCGGTCTGGCCTCCGGCGTGGCGTCTAGCGCCTGGCCGTGCTAAAGGCTCCCACCACCATCACCATCGAGATATCGACATGCCGATCAGGGAATGCGAAACCGCGGGATCGCGAGGACTGGCTGCGTCTGCGCATGGCTTTATGGCCGGGAACGCGCGAGGACCACGCCAGGGAGATCGAGGGCTATTTCTCCGGCGCGTGCCGGTTTGTCGATCAGACCTTCCTCCATGAGACGGAGGACGGGCAGATCGTGGGCTTCGTCGAACTGCGTTTGAGAGACTACGCCGAGGGCAGCCTCAACCCCCGGGTGCCCTATCTCGAGGGCTGGTATGTGGAGGAGGCCTGGCGGGGGCGCGGCATCGGCCGCGCCCTGATCGCGCGGTCGGAGCGTTGGGCGAAAGAGCTCGGCTTCTCCGAGATCGCCAGCGACACCGATCTGGACAATGCGGGCGGCATCGCCGCCCACCGCGCGCTCGGCTTCGAGGTGGCGGCGCGGATGATCAGCTACCTGAAGAAGCTGTAGGGGGCTGGCGGGGCCGCCCCGCCCCGCCCCGCCTAACCCGTCGCCACGGTGTGGACGACCGGGCCGGCGGGGCCGAGCAGAATGACGCCGTAGACGCCGGGGTCCCAAGGCACGGGGTCGAACCCGTTGCCCTCGAAGTCGGGGCGGACGCGGTAGAGAACCGACCCCATGCCGACCATGGGAATGCCCGCGACCGCGCCGGCGATGGACATATGGCAATGCCCGAAGCCGATCAGGGCGAGCCGCTCCCGATGGCGGCCGAGGACCGCGGCGAGGCCGAGACGGGCGCCTTCGCGGAGCCCGATGGCGTCGAACGCCGGCAGACCGATGCGGGCGGGCGGATGATGAAGCAGCAGCACGCAGCGCCGTTGCCTCGCGGCATCGAGCTCCGCCGCCAGCCAGTCCAGGCGGTCTATGGCCAAGTCGCCCTGGCTGGCGTCGGTGCCGTTGGTGTCCAGCAGGAGACACCGCCAGCGCTCCCCGAGATCTACGCTGAGGCTGGCATGGCCCAGGGCGGCCCCCTCCGCCTCGCCGAACACCGCGCGATGGCCGTCCGTCCGATCGTGATTGCCGAGGGTCACGGCCACCGGCATCGGCAGGCGGTCGAGTTCGGCGCGCACGCGCGCGTACTCCTCGGCCGCGCCGGTATCGGCCAGGTCTCCGGTGACGGCCGCGAGGTCGGCATCCGCGTGATGGCGCAGGATGTGGTCGATGCAGCGGGTTAGGGCGGCGGCGGGATCTCGCCCGTTCACGGTCTCGTCCGGCAAGGTCATGTGGATGTCGGTCAGCCAGACGATCTTGGGCATGGGCCTAGCCCTCCGTCCGGGTGCCGACCGCCCGCTCGAGGCGCCGGGTCGTGCCGCGCACGACGAGGCGGGTCGGGATGCGGATGACCCGGGACGGCCAATCGGCCCCCGCCAGACGATCCTCCAGGGTCTCGACGATGGCGGCGACGGTCGGCTGGATGGGATAGGCCACGGTGGTCAACTGGTAGCTGCCGGCGGCGGCCAGGGGAATGTCGTCGAAGCCGACCACGGCCAAGTCCTCGGGCAGGCGCAGGCCAAGGTCCCGCGCGGCCTCGATCACGCCGACGGCGAGCGCGTCGTTCATGCAGAAGATCCCGTTCGGCCGGTCCGGGCCGGACAGAAGCTCCATGCCCAGGGGATGGCCGTCCTCCCGGTCGACCGCGGCGCGGGCCTCGGCCACGATATCGAGGCCGAGGCGGCGCAGGGTGTCCCGGAGTCCCCGGCGGCGTTCGTCGTCGGAAAAGGCACCATGGCCGCGGCCGATATAGGCGATGCGCTTGCACCCCGTGCGCAACAGCAGCTCGGCGGCCTTGGCCGCGCCGCCGGCATTGTCGGCGAGCACGCAGTCGATCCCGGCGCCGTCCACCACCCGGCCCGAGAGGATCAGGGGGACGCCCATGCGCGCGAAACGGTCGGCGACCTCCGGCGACATGGTGCCGGCGGCGACCACCACCGCGTCGACCTGGTAGTCCAGCGCCCGCATCAATCCGTCGTCGGCGCGCTGGTCGCCGCGGACCGGGGACAGCAGCAGATGCTTGCCGACGCCGATCAGCGACTCCGCCAGGGCGTCGACGAACAGGCTGTCGAAGGGGCTGCGCAGGCGGCCGACGACCAGGGCGACAAGGCCGGTCCGCGCGCCGACGAGGCTGCGGGCGAGCGCGTTGGGGCGATAGCCCAGGGTCTCGGCTGCGGCCAAAACCTTGCGCCGAGTCGCCTTGGACACATGGGTGCCGTCGCCGAAGCTGCGCGACACGGCCGAGGAGGACACCCCGGCAAGCGCCGCCACATCCTTGATCGTCGCCCGTTTCATGGGGAGTACCATAGGTCATTCCTCGTAAAGCTTGCAAACGTTTTACATCCACGCCAAAATATTCCCCGGTCATCCAAATACCTTCATAATACTGACATGTAACGCCGATAAGATGGAGGCCTCACGGATCCAGTCCGGCCTGGTTCCAAACAGAATTGGTAACGTTTGCAGTGCTTGAGGAGGATGCCATGACACGAACACTCATGACCGCCCTGGCCGCCGTGCTGGTGATGGGCGGCGCGGCCCAGGCGGAGAAGCTCGTCATCGCCGGCCGCGACGGCGGCTATGCCAAGGCGCTCGCCATGGCCGTCGAGGCGTATTCCCAGAAGAACCCGGGCGTCGAGGTGGAGCGACTGGAGCTCCCCTATGGCGGCCTGTACGAAAAGGCGACCATCGCCATGCGCGAAAAGGCCGGCGCCTATGACGTGGTGATGCTCGACGACACCTGGGCCGTCGAGTTCATGTCCAATGGCTGGCTCGCCGATCTCGACAAGCTTGGCGGCGGCGCCGACGCCGACTTCATCAAGCCGGCCGTCGCCGTCTCCCGCTATCCGGTGGGTACCGGCACGCTCCACGCCCTTCCCTTCGTCGGCAACGTCGCGCTCTTCGCCTATCGCAAGGATCTGCTCGAAAAGCACGGCTTCGGCGCGCCCCAGTCCTGGACCGAGGTGACGGAAGCGGCGAAGATCGTGGCCGAGAAGGAGGCCGGCGTCTCCGGCGTCGTCTTCCGCGGCAAGAAGGCGAACCCGATCGTCACCGGCTTCCTGCCGATCCTGTGGGCGCATGGCGCGCGCATCGTCGACGCAGACGGCAAGGCGTCCCTCGACAGCGAGGCCAGCCTCAAGGCGCTGGAGCTCTACCTCTCGCTCAAGCCCCACGCGCCCAAGGGCGTCGAGCTCTACAACTCCTCGGAGGTGCGTGACGCCCTGATGCAGGGCAAGACCGCCATGACCATCGAGCTCTGGCCCTCCTGGGCGCCGGCGCTCGACGACCCGGCGCAGTCCAAGGTCCCCGGCCAGATCGAAATCATGGCCGCGCCCGGCCAGGTGCAGGGTCCGGCGCCGATGCTGGGCTCCTGGCTGCTGGCGGTGCCGGCCGACGCGCCCAACGCCGAGCGGGGCCGCGACTTCATCGACTTCATCACCTCGGCGGAGATGCAGAAGACCCTCGCTCTGGAGGTCGGAACCCCGCCGACCCGGGCCAGCGTTTATGAGGACGCCGATGTGGTCGCCAAGTATCGCTGGTATCCGGCGCAGCTCGCGGCGTTGCAGAACGCCCAGCCGCGCCCGCGCATCACCCAGTGGTCGAAAGTCGAGACCATCCTGGGCGACTATCTGCAGCTTGCCCTGATCGGCGACATGGACCCCAAGGCGGCGCTTGCGGAAGCCCATAGCCGCATCGAACGGGCCCTGAAGTAGCATCGACCGGCCGCGTCCCCGGAGAGGTGGATCCCTACCACCCTCCGGGGAACCAACCTAAGAAGGGGGTTGCTGTGGCGGTTGCAGCAGCGTCTCCTCTCCGCCCCTTCGGGGGGGAGAGGAACAAGGTGAGGTGGGGGCTCTCAGGAAACAGGCCCACCTCATCCGGCTCGTTGCACTCGCCACCCTCTCCCCCCAGAGGGCGGAGAGGGGCAAACGGGGATAGAGTCTGCCATTCTCGTCCAGCCCACCCTGGCTGGTCGCTCGACGCCGGGAAGCTGTGTGAATCTTACGGGCCCCTGGGGGCCGACCATAAGCGCGGGGCCTCGCCATGTTGCCAAACGTTCGACGCCGCGACGCCCTGATCCTGCTGCTGCCGGCGCTGGTCCTGTTTGCGATCCTGACGCTCTATCCCCTGGGCCGGGGGTTGGCGCTTTCCCTGTTCATCACCGATTACGGCTTCGAGGGCGCGCGGTTTGTCGGCCTCGACAACTTCGTCGACCTCCTCTCCGACCGGTTCTTTCTCGGCGCGGTCTGGAACACCGTCGTTTTCACCGTGCTCGCCACCGTCTCCGAGGTGTTGCTCGGGCTGATGCTGGCCCTGCTGATCAATCGGAAGTTCCCCGGACGGCGGGTGGTGATCCCGCTGCTGATCATGCCCTTCATGCTCTCGACCATGGTCGTCACGGCGATCTGGCGGGCTTGGTTTCACTATGATTTCGGCTTCCTCAACAACCTTCTCGCCGCCGTTGCCCTACCGCCGGTCGAATGGCTGTTCGACCCCGACCTCGCCATGCTGTCGCTGGTTCTCGTCGACCTGTGGCAGACGGCGCCGCTCACCTTCCTGATCCTGCTCGCGGGGCTGCAGTCGATCCCGCCCGAAATCTACGAGGCGGCGCGGCTCGACCGCGCGACGCCCTGGCAGATCTTCCGCTATGTCACGCTGCCGCTCATTACGCCGCATCTCGCGCTGGCGGCGCTCTTGCGCAGCATCGACAGCTTCAAGATCTTCGACAAGGTCTACGCGCTGACCGGCGGCGGGCCGGGCAACGCCACCGAGACCCTGTCCATGTATGTCTACCGGCTCGGCTTCCGGTTCTTCGACATCGGGTTCGCCTCGGCCGCGGCCGTCGTCATGATCGTCGTCGCCGGCGCGCTCGCCGCCATCTATGTCAGCCGCATCCTGCGCGGAGGCTCCCATGTCGCTTGAAAGCCGCCAGGCCCTGTTTCGCGCCGTGCTGGTCTTCGCCGTGGCGGCCATATTCCTCACCCCCATCGCCTGGATGGTGGGAACCTCGTTCAAGCCGCCGATCGAATTCGTGGGCACCGGCATCCAGATTCTGCCGGATGCGCCGACTTGGGAGCATTACCACGCGCTCGCCGAAAACGACGTCTGGCGGCGGGTCGTGAACAGCATCGTCGTGAGCCTGGGGGCCACCGCGCTCGCGCTCCTGGCCGCCTTTCCCGCGGCCTATGCGCTCGCGCGGATCGGGTTGCCGCATCACCTCGACCGGGTGTTCCTGGTGTTCGTGCTGATCGTCAAGCTGGCGCCGCCTATCGTTCTCGCGATCCCGCTCTACCACGTGCTGCGCGTCCTCGGCCTGTTGGACACGCTAGCCGGGCTGATCCTGGTCCATCAGGTTTACGCCCTACCTTTCGCGATCTGGATGCTGCTGGGCTTCGTGCGCGACGTACCCATCGCCTATGAGGAGGCGGCCATCATGGACGGCGCCGGGCTGATCCGCCGGCTGCGCAGCATCGTCGGCCCGATCATGCTGCCGGGGCTGGTCTCGACGGCGGCCTTCGTGATGATTCTGAGCTGGAACGAATTCCTCTACGCCCTCCTGTTCATCCAGACGCCCTCGAAATTCACCTTGCCGACTTTCATCGCCACCATGATCACCGAGGACGAGACCTTGTGGGGCCAGCTCATGGCCATCGGGCTGGTGGCGTCGCTGCCGATCCTGGTGCTGGTCGGCGTCATGCAGAAGGGCCTCACGCGAAGCTTCGCGGCGGGACTGAAATAGATCTACTTTGGGGAAAATTCTTTCGCTTCGCTCAGCGTACTTTTGTTCAATGAAAGCACGGCAAAATGGGGACTTGGGGCGGCTTGGCGTCCCCATTTCAAGGTCTGAGATCCATCTGATCCTAGCGAGCGCACGAGATGAGTTGCAGGTGTCGGCCCTCCCCCTCACCCAGCTTCGGCTGGGGCTCGGCCAGAGGCCTCGCCAAGCCTACTCAACCCTCTCCCCCTCCCATGGGCGTCAACGTCGCGAAGACCAATGAAAGCCGGAGACTATGGGAGGGGGAGAGGGCAAGGGAGCGAAGCGACCGCGGGTGAGGGGGTGGGTCGCGTTCTTCATTGGTGATCCACCCGCGGAGTCGCGTCAAGGGCAGAAATAGGCGTCGGGCGGGTTGGATAGGGCGTCGGTTAGTTAGAAGCGCAGCGACAGGCTGATCGCGCCGAATCTGTCCGGCTCCCGTTGGCCCTCGAACTCGCGCGTCCGCAGGACATGCGTATAGGCCAGCCGGACGCGGCGGTAGGTGACGGCGAGGCCGGCCTGGAAATCGGCGACAAAGGGGTTCTTCTCGACGCTCGGGCCGTCGCGGAAGGTGTTGCCGTCGAGGAAGATGTTGCGCAGGACGGCGCGGCCCTCGACGCCCAGGAACAGGTACCAGCCGAAGCGCCGGCTCGGGATGAAGAAGCCGGAGCCGGGGAGAGCAGGGCGAATCCGCGGCGGACCATAGTCGGCCGGCAGGTCGCGGCCGAAGCGCAGGGTCCCGCCGCCCGCGACATGGGTGTGCACGTTGCCGAGGCTGCCGCCAATATGGGGGGTGATGTCGACGCCGAATCCGTCGACGTCGAACTCGACGAGCCGCCGCCATTTGCGGTCGTAGTTGAAGACGATGCCGGGCTCGTTGCGAAGCTGGCTGTCCCAGCCGTTGGGATCGCGGGCGTCGACGATATCGTGCACGAATACCTGCGTCCGCTCGCCCTGGGCCCAGGGGCCGACCACGCCGGCCAGGAGCTCGACACTGTCGAGGCGCTGTCCGGTGTCTGACACCAGGCCGATCCCGACATGCAGCCAGCCGGCATAGGGCCGGTCGCCCTTGTCAGGCTCGCGGAGGGTGATGTCGGCCGGGGTGTAGAGGTTCTGCCCGATGACATAGCTCACCCGCATCCGGCCCTCGCCGGCGAAGAAAGGGACACGGCGGGCGGCGGAGACGACCCAGTTCGGCACCTCGCCCTCGGGCGAGAGCCAGGAAAGCTGCATTCCGTGGGTGTAGTGGCGGTCGGAATCGCCGCCGAAGAGATCGTTGTCGAGCACCAGGTTGAAGGTGCCGCGCTCGTCGAGCCCCTCAAGGGACTCGTCCGCATGGCCGGCTGGGATCGGGGCGAGCAGGGCAGTCAGGGTAAGGGCGGGGAGCGCGAGCAGGCCGCGCCGGTACCTTTTCCGCCGATGTCCCTCGGATGGCATCTTCGCTGGTTCCCCCCAGTTTTCGCCGCGTCGGCGGCCTTGGAGCGACTATGCCGCGGCGGCCGGGGCGAAAAGATGGGCGCAATATGGCCGGAACATGGCTGGAGTAGTTCGGCAAGGAGCGCGGGGTAGCTGTCATTGAAGCCATACGCGCCCCTAATCCTTTTTTAAAGAAGATGGGCTAGGGTGACGGTGCCCCCTTTGGTCGCGGGGCAAGGTCGGCGTCGAACCCATCGGAGGGCCGGCCGGAGACGCGGCCGACGAGAGCATTTTTTTGACCGGTTTCACGAGACACCAAAAAGAGTGTTTTCGGATGACGGAAAACCGCACCAGTCGTCGGAGCAAGGTCCTCAAGAAAGGCCGGATCATCTACAACAACGGCCATTCCGTGGTGGACTGCCTGGTCAGGAATCTGTCGGAGTATGGAGCCGGCCTCGATGTTCCCGAAGGCTTCACTTGTCCCCCTACCTTTCACTTGGACATCCAAGGCGGTGAGAAACGCGCGGCGGAGGTCGTCTGGCAGGCCAACACAAAGGTCGGACTGCGGTTCATGAATGCCGAAACCGAGGTGTTTCCGAAGCCGGTGAAAGCCGCGAGATCCGCCGATGCGCAGACGTCACCGCTGGAAAGGATCAATGCCATTCAGGCCGAGCTCGACGAACTGCGCCGCGAGGTGGAGGCGATGCTCGGCTGAGAAGGCCGGCGGCGGCTGGGCGGGGCCAGCTACCCGACTTTTAGAAGCTTTATAAAGATTCATACTTTTTTTGGACTTTTTCGAAAAACTGGACGTCTGAAGGTCCACCCAACCTGCCATGCGCAGGTGCGAGCTGGTCGGAGACGACGGTGATACCGGAATATCTAGAGCTCACAAGGCTGGTCGAGCGTCTGCATCGGCGGTTCCTCGACGTCCTCCGCGCGGAACTCGCCCGATCGGGCATTCGGGACTTGAACGGCGTTCAGGCGCTTCTTCTCGTCAATGTGGGAGAGGACGAAGTGGCGATCCGCGACCTCGTCGAGCGCGGCTACTACCAGGGGTCCAACGTCTCCTACAACGTCAAGAAGCTGACCGAGGACGGCTATCTCGTGCAGAAAAGGGCGACCCATGACCGCCGCAGCGTCGTCGTCCGGCTGACCGAGATGGGACGGGGCGTTGTCGGGCGAATCCGCGAGATGGAAAGCCGCCTCGCCAACGATCTGGCGTCGGGCAAGGTCGACACCTCTGCCGTCAACGGCACGCTGGATGTCCTGCACGCCCTTGAGCGCGCCTGGACCGACTATGTGGTCTACGGGCCGCGCTGAAGGCTTCTCTAACCGTCTCAAATCACCGGTGAAATCGCCCGCCGCCGTGGATGCGCGTCGAAAGCCTCCGTGGCGGCCTTCGCCGGAAAAAGGCTGGTGAGAAGCGTGCGGAGTTCCTGCCTTGCCGCGACATGGGATAGGCTGAGCGGCACGCCGGTCTCCTTGTCGCCGAGATCGAGCAGGGTCAGGCCGTGGAGGAAGAGCTCGCGGTAGATCACGCGTTCGCTCAGCCCGTCCGCGGTGCGAAAGCCGAGACGGTCGGCAAGGTCGTCGAGGGCGCTCGACATGTCGCGCTTGTTCCGCGCGTCAAGATTGGAGAGGCGGTTTCGCAAGACGATCCAGTCAAACGGCACGTCCCTGGACCCAGCGAGCGCCGACTTCGCCCGCCAGACGAAATCGCTGTAGGGGGCCAAACCCCGAAATCTGAGAGTATTGGGTTCGATGTCCGCGAGCACGTCGAGGTCGAGGAAGCTGTCGTTGACGGGCGTGATCAGGATGTCGGCCGCGCCGTGGACGACCTGCGAAAGAGGGGTGAGGTTGCCGGGGGTGTCGACAACGATCACGTCGGGCCGCGGGTTCAAGGCGGTGAGGGCCTGCTCCAACGCGTCGTCGGCTTCGCCAGGCGGCGGGATGTGGTGAGTCGATACCGGCAGGTCCAGGCCATGCGTCGAAGCGAAGGTCCTTCGGTTCTCCAAAAACCGGGTCAAGGTGGCCTGATGCGTGTCCAGATCGGCGCTCGCGACCCTGCAGCCCGCCCTTGCCAGGGCAACAACAAGGTGAATCGCGACCGTTGACTTGCCGCATCCGCCCTTGAGACTGCCGACGACGATCATCCTGCGCACGCCTTCGTCGAGTTGTAAGGCGCCGGGCCCTGTTTGCGGGACGATGGCCTGCGAGCGGTCGTCGGAAGACGCGACGGTTTCGACATCGACCAGAACGGAGCGCGCCGGTACCGGAGGTTCCTCGGCCGGCATGGCGATGGGGGTTTTGGTGTCGGCCGCTTCCACGACCGTGGGGGCGAGGGGCTCCGCCTCCTCGGGCGGTTCGGGATCGGACACCGCCTCTTCCGCGACGGGTTGACTCGGTGGCGGAACGGGTGCCGGCGTGGTCGTCCAAGAAACCGTCTGTTCCAGGCGCTCGGCGAGGCTTTGCTGCTCCTCCGCCGTCAGAGCGAAGGCGAGTCCAAAAAGCCCCCCGCCGCCGTGTACGACGGACGCATCATAGAGCCCGAGCGATGGGATATCGATCTGGACGGGATCGCCAACCGATAGGTTGGCATCGGTTTGCACCGCCGCTCCGCCGCCCGAGATATCGCACAAGCGGCCGGCCATCCGTTGGCCATCGGAGATCAACTGAACGTCGCGCTTCAGCCGCCATCGCGGGGTTTCGCGGCGTTGACGGGGAAGAGGACCGTGATCGACGGTTGGCGCGGGCGGCCGCTTGGCCTTGGCGATACGCTCCGAGACGTAGATCCAGAGGCCGGCAACGGCGTCGGAAAACGCCGCGTCCCCGATTTCGTCGGCGGAGCTGTCGCCGCTGCCCGGACTTCCGAGCAGGACCGGATCCCGCGGCACGAAAACCGGACAGACCGTGCCCTGCATGGCGAGCGCGGTCGCCAGGGGCGATTTGGAGGCATCCGCGTCAACCCGGTTGACGATGAACATGAACGGCTTTCCGGAGCGCCTGACCGGCTTGATCGTCTCGCCGAGGCTTTGAAGCAGCTCCTTCTCGGGAACCACGGGGATCGCCAAAATGTCCGATGTGGAGATGAGCGGTTCGATATCGCCCAAGGGGCCCGAGGCGGTATCGATAATCGCGAGGGCACAGCTCCGATTCCGCAGCTCCGAGAGCGCCGTGGCGAAATCGGATGGGGCGATCGGGTCGAGGTTGAGGGTCGACTGCAAGGATACGTCGCGCCATCCGTCGACCGAGCCCGTCAAGTTCGTTTCTACGACGGCAACGGGCCCATTGCCCGCCGCCTCCGCGGCCGTCGCCACCAGGTAGGACAGCGTTGTCTTCCCTGCCGATCCGTGCTGCGAAACAAAGGTCAGAACGTCCATGACGGGATCCTTCGTCCCCTTTGCCGATGTTCGGTCCGGACCACGGCGGCGCATCGGCGGAGACAGTTATGGATCGCAAACGATCGCGCCGGCAACGGTCAACCGCAGGTCCTCGCCGCCGCGCGACCCTGAAGATTAGCCCGGATTTCATTATCTCCCGGTTAACGGGATGACCAAGGCTGGTTCTGCACGCGGTTCGGCGCCGGCTCCTAACGGTATACGGCCTTGGTGGGGGCAGGTGTCAACGCCCGAAGAGCCGTTCACGGAGCACTTTGTCGAGCGCGTCGTGGCCGGTCGGGAACTCCGACTCGTCGAAACGGGCGCCGGCATTGAGAAGCAGTTCCAGGCATTCCGCATGCCGGCCCGTCGAGATACCGGACCAGCCATGGGCAGCGCCGTGGATCGTCCAACCCACGGCGGTGGAGTCATAGTCCCGATCGCGCGACTCCAGGGGCGAATCGCGGTTCAGCAGCTCGACCATCATCTCCGGATTGCCATGAAAGGCGGCCCAGTGGAGCGGTGTCGCCCCATGCTGCGACCGTGCGTCTACCGGGAAGCCAAGGGTCAGCATCGCCCGAAACGCGCGCATATCGTTGTTTCGCGCGGCGTCGGCAATCTGCCGCAAGGTTTGATGGTCGGCGGACTGGATGAGTTCCGGGTTCTCGGCGAGGAGGGTGTCGGCGGCCGCGAGGTCGCCCAGCGCCAACGCGTCGAGCAGGCGCTCGACCGGTGGAGCATGGTCGAAAAGTAGTTCGAGGACATGTCCGTGGCCGAATTTGCGCGCGACCTGAAAGGCGGAAAGATGGAAGCCTAGGCTCCATTGGTAGATATGGCCGCCGTTCTCGGCGGTGTCGATCATCGGGAACCACTCCTGGTTGACCCGGATGCGAATCGAGCCGGAATCCTCCTCCAGGTGTCGGCGGACGAGCTCTGTCTCGCCGAGCGCCGCGGCCATCAGCAGGTCCGTGCGCGCGCCCCGGGAGATCAGGAATCGGCAGACATCGGGCCGATCGCCGAGGAGGTGCTGCGCCGGGGTTGCGTCGTGATCGTCGTCCCGCGCGTCGATCTCCGCGCCGTTGTCGAGAAGGAACGCGGCGATCTCGACCGTGCGCGCGAAGTGGAGCGGCCGCTTGCCGTCACCGCCCTTGGCGTTGACGAGCGCAGGATCGGACGCGATGAGCTCCCCGAGCCGATCGATCATGCCGAGATGGGCGGCGGCCCAGACATCGACGACGGCGCCGCGGGCGATGAGCGGCCCGGCCCGTTCGAGGGCGACATCCTCGAGGATCCCGAACCCGCCCTTCTCCCAGGCGCTCTTTGCGTTGATGTCGGCGCCGTGGGACAGGAGAAGGTCGAGCATCGACAAATTGTCGCGTGCGGCATGGACGGCGGTCCGCCCGAAATCGAACAGGGGGTCGTTGATCCGCGCCGCGAGATCCGGGTGGGTCTCCAGAAGCTGGCGCAGGCCGTCCGTATCGCCGGCCTTGACCGCGTCGACAAACCGGTCGATGGGCGACCTGGTGAGCGAATCGATCTTCCTCTTCAGCTTGGGCCAGCTGGGGAAGCCATGGCTGCGGGCGATCACGAGCTGGGCGTCGCCAAGGACGAATTCGCTGGGCGGCGGCGGATCGGGATGGAGGGCCTGTACCCGATCCGTCGCCTCCGCCTCGCCGCGGCAATAGGCGCGCATCAGAGCCTTGGCGAGCTTCCTCTGCTTCTCGAGATTGGGCTTGGCCGGGAGGGGACGGATGAGGCGCGTCGCGTCGGGGGAGGGCGGCGTCATGACGGACCTTCTTTCAAAGTGAGCCCGGTGTCCACGAAACGGGCGGAAAGAGGGTCGTCCTGAAAGTAAGAACCAGAGAGTTCAGGTGGGAGTGTCCCTGCCCGTGGACGGAATGCGCCCTGATACGCCGGATCAGACTACCATGGTGGCCGCCCATGATCCAGGGAAAGGGCCGGCGGGCGCAGGCGATCTCGGGTGATTGAAGGTGGACTTTGACAGCGGATGAAGAGAGAATATATCAATGATGATCCGAGGCGGATCCACAAGAAGAGGTGAGAAATGGTGAAAGCACAGATTGGTAAAAGGGCGACAGGGTCTTCTGCATCATCCGTTCTTACTCAAAGGGATGCCAATAATTTCAAGAAGTCAGCAAAAGATTATACAAAAAAGGCAACTTCTTCGAAAGAAAAAGCGCAGTCAAAACTAGTTTCTCTGGGAATCCATACTCCTACTGGGCGTCTGTCCAAAAAATACGACTAACGCTTGCACAAACTTTCCTCATCATTTGTCCTGGGTTACCACGGCTGTGATGCCGCCGTCGCGGAGAAGCTGTTGTCCGGGTCGGACTTCAGGCCGAGTCAAAATGATTATGATTGGCTTGGGCCAGGGATTTATTTTTGGGAAGCCAACCCAATACGAGGTATCGAATTTGCGCGGGAGCTGAAAGACTTGGGTCGCGGTCCCAGAATCACCAATCCTGCGGTAGTTGGTGCCGTTATAGATTTGGGACGCTGTCTTGATTTAACGACGTCGGCCGGCGTGCAGCATGTTCGTAGTGCCCATCAACGGCTCGTTGAAATCACGAAGAAAGCTGGATACCCGCTTCCCGAGAACAGCCCGGACACGCTCAGGCGCAACCTTGATTGCGCCGTGATCAGGCTGTTGCATGACATCAGGAAGGAAGCTGGTGAGATGCCTGTTGATTCGGTCCGGGGCATATTTCTGGAGGGCGCTCCGATCTACAAAGGGTCTGGATTCTACGCCAAAACTCACATTCAGATCTGTGTATGTAACCCCGAATGCATTAAAGGCGTCTTCCGAGTATCTGCTCATCAGTTGTCCTGACCTGCCAACAAGTGCGCCGCGCCCGTCTGCTGCCCGGCACGCAAAATCGCTCCGGCGCAGGCGCATATACCTCATCACATAATGCTCTAATAGGGCACGCCCCTGTTGCGGCGGGCATCGGCCAGGGCCTGGGCCCACCACTCGAACTCCGTCAGGAAACGTCCGACGCGACGCTCCCAGGCCGGATCCTGCGGCGTGCCGTCCTCCTCGAAGGCGTTCTGTACCTTGGGCACGGCGAAGATCGAGGAGATGCTCGGCATGCCGAGCTCGGCCAGCGTCGCCCGGAGCTGCACCGCGGCCCGCACACCGCCGAACGAGCCCGCCGAATAGCAGGCGATGGCCGAGGGCCGGAAGAACCACTCCTCGAGAAAGTGGTCGAGCAGGTTCTTGAGGGCCGGCGGGATACCATGATTGTACTCGCCGCTGACAATGAGGAAGCCGTCGGCGCCTCGAATCGTCTCAGCGAGTTCCTCCAGCGGGGCCGGCGCCTCGCCCTTCGGATACTCCTTGTACATCCGGTCGAGCAGGGGCAGCCGATACTCCAGGGCGTCGACGAAGTCCAGTTCGTGACCGCGCGACTTGACCTGCGTATTCAGGAATCGCGCGAGCTTGATGCCCTGGCGGTCGGATCGCACCGATCCGTACAGGCTGACGAACTTCAGCGCCATGACTTGGTCCCCCTCTTTCCGCTGCCGGATCTATGCCCTGACCGGATTCTTCAGCCGCCATCATGGCCGATTCGCCAGATACGGCCCTGAATCGAATCCGAGACAAAAAGGCCGCCGTCGGGACCCACGGCAAGCCCCATGGGACGGCGAGGGGCCTCGCGCGGGTCGGCGGGAGGCTCGGCGCCCGCGAACCCGTCCGCGAAGACATACCAATCGCCGCGCGGCCGGTTTCCCTCGAACGGAACGAAAACGACATTGAAGCCCGCCTGAGGCAGCGGTGACCGATTCCAGGAGCCGTGGAAGGCGATAAAGGCCCCACCTTGAAAGGCCGCGGGGAACTGATCGCCCGTGTAGAAGAGAAGGTCATTGGGACCCCAGTGACCCGGAAAGGCCAGTATCGGCTCCTCGTATTTGCCGGCCTTGGCCGGCGTTTTGCCGTCGCCGCCATATTCCGGCGCGACCATCCGCGATTTGGCGATCGGATCGTAATAGGTATAGGGCCAGCCATAGTCGGCACCCTCGCGGGCGACATGAAGCTCCTCGGCCGGCAGTTCGGCGTTTTGCTCCGCCGAGTAAAGCGTGGGAAAGAACTCCTGCAATTGATCGCGGCCATGCTGCACGAAGAACAACTCGCGACTCCCGGGGTTCCAGTCCAGGGCCACGATATTGCGCACGCCGGTCACGAACCGCTTGCCGCTACCGCGCTGGGACTGGCCGACGCGTTCGGCGTCGAACCGCCAGATGCCGGCCTGGCGCTCCAACTGCCTGCAAGGTTGCTGCCCCGGCGAGCCGGCGGTGCGGGTCTGCCGCATGCAGGCATTGCTTGGCGCGCCGACATTGACGTAGAGCCGTCCCTCGTCGTCGAACGCAAAGGCCTTGGAGGCGTGTTGACGCTGCTGGGGAAATCCCTCGGCGATAATCTTGGGCTCGCCCTCCGGCACCAAGACGTTGTCCGCCAGCGGGTAGCGGTAGATGGCGTCGTTACTGGAGACATAGAGATGGCCGGCATGGATGTCGATGCCGGTACCTGCGCCGACGCTTTCGTCCCCGGCTCCGCTGCCGCCGAAATGTTGAACCTCGTCGGCCCGGCCGTCGGCGTTCGTATCGCGCAGCGCGACGATGCCGCCGCCTTCCCTTGCCTCGCGCAAGCGGACGTAAACGTCGCCATTGTCGCGCACGACCAGATGTCTGGCCCGACCCAGCCCATCGGCAAAGACGGTCGCGCGGAAACCCGGTGGCAGACGGACACCCGTATCGGGGTCGATCACCGAGTCCGCGTCACGTTCGAAGGCTGGCTGCTGCGCCGCGACGGGCACGGCCGCCAACGCCAATCCCACCGCCGACCCAAGAACCCCTATCGACATCCAAAGGCCCCAGTGCCGCAGCACGGGCAGCCCTTTCTTGCCCAGCATCGACATTGTCACCCCTCCACGCATCGCCGCCGGCCGCGCTGTCACGGCCGGCACCGCGAAGACACATGGAGATTGCCCGGCATCGGCGCAACAGCCGGGTCTGAACGAATGATTGGTTCAACGATCTACCGGGACGGCGGCGGATTGTCCTGGCGCAGATGCCACCATTCGACGACACAGTCCAGGGGGGCGGGGTCGGTGATTCCCTTGAGCAGGAATTCTCCGGCGATCCGGGCGCGAACGATGGGCAGCGGCAACCCGGATCGATCGGCACTGTCCATCGCCATCCAATCGCAGGGATCGAGGCTTCGGTAGTGCCAGTAGGTGGCACCCACGGCCGCAAGCAAGAGTATGGCGATAAGCGGCAGGTATTTCATGTTCCCGGTCTTCGCGGTATCGAGATCCGACAGTGCCTTGGTTGCGGTCGCAGAAAAAGCCACGGGACGGCTTCACGCAAGCTCAAAGATGAGTTGGAGACAGATCAGCGACGGTGAGTTTCTTGAACTGCCACCGAAACTGTCGATAAAATTATTGACAATTTTTGTTGGCGAGGCGTATCGTCCCAGGGCCTGGGAGTGTTGCGCATGATCCCGTCGCGAGATCGACGGGCGTCCCGCGTTGACACCTTGACGGGCGTATGGTGGGATTTCGATCAAAATTCCTCTCGATAACAAAGAAACGAAGTGGGTGGGTGGACGTTATTCGAGACAAAAGCGATTTTATATACAACTTTCACGATAATTTGGCCCGGCCTCCAACTTCCGGAGGGTGGGAGAGTCTCGAGATCGAAAACAGAAGAATCAATCCGCGAAGAAAGGTGAGCCCGGTGGCCGGGCTCGGGCACAAGAGCACGGTAAAGGAGGCAGGCATGACGAAACGTTTGATGAAAGCACTCGCGGCCGCCGCGATCGGCACCGCAATTGGCGTCGGCTCCGCTCTCGCCGACGGTGTGACCCTGAAAATCCAAACCAGCGACCGGGCGGGCGACGAGACTTTCCGCGTTCAGAAAGGCGAATGGACCGACGCGCTCAAGAACATGACCGGCGGCAAGCTCAACATCGAATGGTTCTCCGACGGTCAGGTGGTTCCGCGCAAGGAGACCGTTCCGGCCATCAAGGCCGGCATCCTCGACGGCCATATCACCTCGATGGAATACCATTCCGGCATCGAGCCGGGTTTCGCGCTGCTCGGCAACCTCGTGGCTGGTTACAACAATGCCGACCAGGAGCAGATGTTCTATTTCATGGGTCCCGGCGTGGAGCTGGCACAGGAAGGCTATGACATGGTCTTCGGCAAGGGCGCCGTCCACGTCGTCGGCGCCGGCCCGTACAACCGTGAAGCCTTCGTCTCGAAGGTCCCGATCAAGGGCGTGGCCGACCTGAAGGGCAAGAAGCTGCGGGCGCCGGAAGGCCTGGTGGCGGAAGTGTTCCGCCGGGCCGGCGCCTCGACGGTCGCCATGCCGACCGGCGAAGCGCTGACCGCCCTCGACAAGGGCGTGATCGATGGGTCCGACGTCAGCTCCTACTTCAACAACCGGACCAACGGCTATAACCGGATCGCCCCCTATCCGATCTGGCCGGGCATTCACTCGCAGGCCGTCCATTCCTTCGTCGTCAATGGCAAGGTCTGGGACAAGATGGGCCCCGAGCTGCAATCCGCCCTGCATACCTGGTGGGAGTGGATGTACATGAAGAAGCGCCACTACACCGAGGCCAAGGACCGGGAGCTGGTCGCGCTCGACCAGTCGGGCAAGGGCGAGCCCGTGACCGTGATCGACTGGAGCAACGAAGAGCGCATGAAGCTGCGCAAGATCGCCGAGAAGGCTTGGCTCGACTTCTCGAAGAAGAGCCCGTTCGCGGAAAAGGTCTACAACGCGCATATCGAGTTCATGAAGAGGCTCGCCCTTCTGTAGGGGCGCGCCGTCCGCGCGACGACGAAGTGATGCGCGGGGACGGGGAGACCCCCCGTTTCCGCCGCTGCTTGGCCGCATAATCAATCGAACGGGGAAGAGAGGCGACCGCGATGGAAACCTTTTTGAGGCCGGTCGACACGGTGACGACCTTCATCGGGCGGGCGGCCGGCCAGCTCTATTTCATGCTCGCCTGCATCACCTTCTACGAGGTTGTGATGCGCTATGTCTTCCACGCCCCCACCATGTGGGCCTTCGAGGTGGTGATGGTTTTGTGCGCGACCGCCTGGATGATGTCGGTCGGGTACGTGACCCAGCAGAAAGGCCACATCGCCATCACCATCGTCTATGTGCTCTCGCCCGCGCCGGTGCAATGGTGGCTGGATACCTTCTCCAACGTCGTGGGGGTGCTGGCCCTGGGGACCCTGGCCTACGCGGCGTGGCCGATGATGGTCGAGGCCTACAGGCTGCATGAGCTCGCGGGAACGGCGTTCAACTCGCCCGAACCGATGATCGCCAAGACCATCCTGTTCCTCGGCGCGGCGATCTATGTGGTTCAGCTTCTGGTGAACACCGCGCGGCATCTCAAGACCTACGGCCACTGGAAGTAGCGCCATGGACATCGGAACCATCACGGTCCTCATGGTCGTCGCGCTGCTGCTGCTGATGATGACCGGCATGCCGCTGGGCGTCACGACCCTGGTCGTGTCCATCGGGATCACCCTGCTCAAGTTCGGCGAGCCCGGCCTCTTTCTCGTCGCGTCCAATGTCATGGACGTCCTTCACAAGTACCCGCTGGTGGCGGTGCCGCTGTTCGTGCTGATGGCGAGCATTCTGGAGCGGTCGGGCGTGGCCGAGGATCTGTTCAACGCCATGGCGATCATCTCCGGCAACATCCGGGGCGGCGTCGCCGTGCAGACGGTCCTGGTGTCGGTGATCATGGCGGCGATGACCGGCGTGATCGGCGGCGAGATCGTCATGCTCGGCTTGATCGCCCTGCCGCAGATGATGCGGCTCGGCTATGACCGCAAGCTGGCCATGGGGACCATCTGCGCCGCCGGAATATTGGCGACGCTCATTCCACCCAGCGTGGTGATGATCGTCTACGGCTTCGCTGCCGGGGTGTCGATCACCGACCTGTTCCTGGCCGGCTTCGTGCCGGGGGCGCTCTATGCCAGCATGTACATCGCCTACATCCTGATCCGCTGCAATCTGCAGCCGCATCTGGCGCCCCTGCCGCCGACGGAGCTTCAGGACCTGTCTTTCATGGGCAAGCTCAAGCTGATGCGCGGCCTGGCCTTGCCGCTTCTGCTCATCACCTGGGTGATGGGCAGCATCTATGGCGGCATCGCCTCCGTGACCGAGGCGGCGGGCGTGGGCGTGTTCGGGGCCATCGTCACGGCCGCGATCCGCCGGCATTTGAGCTGGGACATGCTGCTCGACGCCATCGAGCGGACCATGTACACGATGGGCCGGATCATCTGGCTGATCCTCGGCGCCGTCAGCCTGGTCGGCGTCTACAACGTGATCGGCGGCACCACCTTCATGAAGGTGATCCTGACCGGCCTCGACCTGCCGCCGCTCGGCATCATCATCGTCATGATGCTGATCCTGATGCTGCTCGGCACCTTCATGGAGTGGATCGCCATCGTATTCATCACGGTGCCCATCTTCGCGCCGGTGGTTGTCGATCTCGGCTTCGATCCGGTGTGGTTCGGGGTGCTGTTCGTGATGAACATGCAGATCTATTTCCTGTCGCCGCCCTTCGGCCCGGCGGCGTTCTGGTTGAAGAGCGTCGCGCCCGAGGACGTCGAATTGCAGGAAATCTTCCTGGGTGTCCTGCCTTTCATCGCCCTGCAGGTCATCGGCATGTTCCTGGTGCTGTTCTTCCCCGAGATCGCCATGTGGCTGCCCAATCTGGTCCGGGGGAATTGAGGAGAATTAGTCGCGATGCCCGAGGAAAAGACCCGTGACGAAATCGAACACTCCGAGGCGCCGTCCGAGGAGGTGCTCGAACCGACCATCGGCAAGGGATTGCCCAGCTATCGCCCTTGGGACTGGATCGCGGGCTATGGCGTCGGCATCCTGATCATCATCGCCATGTTCGCATTCGCCGACAGCATGTACGACATGGCACCGTAATCGGCGCTCGTCGTGAGTCAGTGCTCGTGCCGGCGAGTCGATTCTTTCGCGGGAGTGCCCAATGGCATGTCTGCACATGGTCGGCGATATCGCGGTAGAGGCGCGTCCGCGTCGCCGAAAAGCAATCTCCATGGTTGTGCTGGCGGCATAAATCTTCCTCATTACTGGCTGCCCAAGGATTTGTTGTTCAGAGAATCTTGTCGGTAAACACGCGCTCTAACCCATTGGAAAAGAGTCCTTTTTAATTTTGTCTCATTTCTTAAGGTTTTCGTAGCTTGTTCGACGCTATGATTTCGCTTGACTGTCGTTGATGGGAAATTACATTCGATTCTAACAAACTAAAACACATATCGGCCCATCCAGGATCGCGCGAGGCGTCGCTTAAGAACGCCCGCAAAGCGGACGAAAGGATGGGCCTGACTCTGAGTCGAAGAAGCGCGTGGCCGAGTTTTGCAGGGAGCCGGTCATGAAGGACGAGAGACATGATCCGCGGCTTTGTCCGCCTCATGGCGCTTCTTGGCGTTCTGGTGTGGCAGTTCGGCGACGTTCGCCCGGCCCATTCCGAGACCCGCATATCCGCCTCCAACACGGTCTTCATGGGCGCCGTGGAAATCGAGATGGACGAGCTTCTGCCGCTCCCGGCCTGGGAATCCGTGCTGATCAAACTGGCGGCGGAAGAGCAGGCCGTCCTGCTCTGCCGGGATGCAGGCCGTTGTGACAGCCGAAGCATCGAGGCCCTCGCGGAACTCGTGACCAAGTTGGCGAGGTCGACCCGGGCGGCGAAGATCCAGGCGGTCAACGAGTACTTCAACAGCTGGCCCTACACCCCCGATCAGGATCAGTTCGGCCGTCTGGACCTGTGGCAATCGCCCTTGGGCTTCATGCGGCGGTCGGGCGATTGCGAAGACTATGCGATCGCCAAGTATTTCACCCTGCGGCTGCTGGGATTGCGCGACAAGGATATGCGGATCGTCGTCTCCTATGATCGCAGCAAGCGGGAGGCGCATGCGGTGCTGGCCGTGCGCCACAACGGGCGGTTCTACCTGCTCGACAACCGGTCGCAGGAGATCCGACAGCAGAGCCGCACGCCCGACCTGGTGCCCAAATACGCAGTCAACGCCCAGTCCCGCTGGCTGTATGTGCCCGGGACCGAAATCAGGAACCAGCGGCCCGCCTCTTCAAGGTAGACCTCTCGTCCTCCCCGTCTTTTCCGGCCGTCCGGATGAATCCCTCCGGACGGCCATTCGCGGACCTCGATCGGCTTGCTACGTTCGACCCGCAGGCGCTACTCCGTAGGCGTGGCCGCCCGGGCTGGATCAATCCTTCCGTGAAGGGCTTGATATTCGGCAGCGCCGACAGCTTGTAAAGGGTGTGTTGTCAGGCAGTTGCGCACGGCCTCCAAAGGAATGAGCAGCATGGTTGTGGATAGGCAGTTTCGGCGGCGCGGCGGAGCTTTCAGGCGTGGCCGTACGGCTTTGCTTGGTTTGTCGGGCGCCCTTCTTCTCACGATCGCTCTGTCCGGCTGCGAGGAGGCGAGCGAGCAAACGGGCGAGGCCCAGGTGCCGCCGCCATCGGTGGTGGTCGCTGCCGCGGTCCCCCGCGAAGTTGCCGAGACGGCCGATTTCGTCGGACGGGTCGACGCCTATCGCGAAGTGGAGATCCGGGCGCGGGTGCGGGGTTTCCTGCTCGACAGCCCCTTCGAGGAAGGGACGAGGGTCGAAAAGGATCAGCTGCTGTTCGTGATCGACCCGGCCGAGTTCGAGGCTGCGCGCGACGCCGCGGCGGCGGAGCTGGAACGGGCCGAGGCCACGGCCAAGGCCGCGGAAAAGGAGGTCGAACGCGCGCGCACCCTGATCAAGCGGGGCAATATCAGCCAGTCCGTGCTGGATGAGCGGGAGGCGGACGCCAGCCGGTCCAAGGCCGACGTCAGCGCCGCCAAGGCGTCCCTCAGACAAGCCGAGCTGGAACTCGGCTATACGGAGATCCGCTCGCCCATCGCCGGCCGCATCGGGGCGCGAGCCTTCGACGTCGGTAACCTCATCGACCCCGAGAGCGGCGTGCTGGCCACGGTGGTGGCCATCGATCCGGTGCATGTGAATTTCCCGATCAGCGAACGCGATCTTCTCGACTACATGCAGAACCGATTGGGTACGGAGGGGCCGGGGGAAGAGCCCACGCCGCTTCTGCGGCTGACCAATGGGGATGTATACAAGGAGAAAGGGCGGTTCGAGTTTCTGGACAACCGGGTCGATCCGACGACCGGCACGATCAAGCTGCACGCCGTGTTCCCAAACCCCGATCGCCTTCTGCTGCCGGGCCAGTTCGTGACCGTCGTGTTGCGCGAAAGCGCCCCGGAGTCGCGCGTCGTCGTGCCCCAGGCGGCGGTGCAGGCCAATCAGGCGGGCCACTTCCTCCTTGTCGTCGGCGAGGACAATCGGGCCGAGGCACGTCCCGTCGTCATGGGGCCGAGGGACGGTGCCGACTGGGTGGTCCGGGAGGGCCTGTCGGAGGGCGAGGTCGTGATCGTCGAGGGCCTTCAGAAGGTGCGTCCGGGGGCTGCGGTGCAGCCGGTCCGCGCCGAGGGCGAGGGGCAGTAGATGTTCAGCGCCTTCTTCATCGACCGCCCGAAATTCGCGCTGGTCATCGCCATCGTCACCATGCTGGCGGGACTGCTCGCCCTCGCCGCCCTGCCGGTCGCGGAGTTTCCCCAAATCACACCGCCACAGGTTCAGGTCTCCGCCGTTTATCCGGGCGCCAGCTCCGAGGTCGTCGAGGAGAGCGTGGCCGCCATCATCGAGGCCGAGGTCAACGGCGTCGAGGACATGATCTACATGTCCTCGACCAGCTCCGACGACGGCAGCTACACGCTCAATGTGACCTTCGAGGTGGGCGCCGACGGCGATCGCGCGCAGGTCAACGTGCAGAACCGCGTCTCGCAGGCGACCCCGAAGCTGCCCGAGGACGTCAACCGCCAGGGCGTGTCGGTGCAGAAGCAGTCGACCACCATGCTGATGGTCGTGACGCTGTGGTCGCCTGACGACACCTTCGACGCGATCTTTCTGAGCAACTACGCGGCGATCAATCTGCGCGACGTGCTCGCCCGCGTGCCCGGGGTGGGCGATGTCAGCATCCTTGGCGAGCGGGAGTATGGGATGCGCGTGTGGTTGAAGCCCGCCCGCATGACAGCGCTGGGGCTCACGGCGGGCGACGTGGTCGCCGCCATCCGCGATCAGAACATTCAGGTTTCAGCCGGCGCGATCGGCGACGAACCCGCCCCGCCCGACCAGCAGTTTCGCTACACCGTGCGCGCCCAGGGACGACTCAGCGATGTTGCGGACTTCGAGAACATCGTCATCCGCGCGCGACCCGACGGATCGACGGTGACCGTCGGCGAGGTCGCGGACGTTGAACTCGGCGCCCAGACCTACTCCTGGTATGGGAGCCTGGACGGCAAGCCGGCGGCCCTGCTGGCCATCTATCAGCAACCCGAGGCCAACGCGCTCGACGTCGCGAAGGCCGTAAATGCCGAGCTCGACCAGCTGGCCCAGCGCTTTCCCGACGATCTGGAGTACGACGTCACCTACGACACCACGCTTTATGTCGAGACCTCGATGGCGGAGGTCGCGCAGACCCTTTTCGTCGCCGTCGTCCTGGTGGTCCTGGTCGTCTTCATTTTCCTCGGAAGCCTGCGCGCGACCCTGGTTCCGGCGGTCACGATCCCGGTCTCGCTGATCGGAACGCTGGCGGTCCTTTTGATGTTCGGGTTTACGATCAACACGGTGAGCCTGTTCGGCCTGATCCTCGCCATCGGGATCGTCGTCGACGACGCGATCGTCGTGGTCGAGAACGTGCAGCGCCATATGAGCGACGGCATGTCGTCCCGGGACGCCACTCGCCGCGCGATGACGGAGGTGACGGGTCCGATCGTCGCGACGACGCTCGTCCTGCTCGCGGTTTTCGTGCCCGTCGGCCTCCTGCCCGGACTGACCGGGCGGCTCTATCAGCAGTTCGCGGTGACGATTTCGGTCGCCGTCGCCCTGTCCTCCGTCAATGCCCTGACACTGAGCCCGGCCCTCTGTGCCAACCTTCTGCATCCGCCGCGGCTCCAGCAGCGGGGGCCGCTGGCTTGGTTCGAGCGCGGTTTGGCGTGGACGACCGCCGGCTATGCGCGTGTCGTCCACCTTCTCGTACGCCGCGTAGCGTTGACGATGGTCGCTTTCGTCGCCCTCCTGGCCTGCACGGGGACGCTTTTCAACACCCTTCCCAGCAGCTTCGTCCCGTTCGAGGATCGTGGCGCCTTCTTCGTCGATATTCGGCTTCCGGATGGTGCTGCGCTCGGCCGAACCGCCGCCACCCTCGATACCGTCGAGACACTTCTCAAGGACACGCCGGGTGTTGCCAGGGTCATTTCGGTGGGCGGGTTCAGCATCCTTTCCGGCGCCGTCGCGTCCAACGCCGGCCTCGCCATCGCGGTTCTCGAGCCATGGGACGAGCGCACCGAGCCATCGCTCCATGTGGAGGCCATCCTCGAACGGCTGCGTCCGCGGCTCTGGTCGATTCCCACGGCGTCGGTGTTCGCCTTCAACCCGCCGCCGATACCGGGTCTCGGCAACGCCGGTGGGTTCGAGTTCGTGCTGCAGGACTCGTTGGGACGGGATCCCGGCGAACTGGCCGGGGCTCTCGGCGGGCTGATCTTTGGCGCAAATTCGGACCCCGTGCTGCGGAGTGTCTTCAGCACCTATCGCGCCGACGCGCCCCAGCTTTTCGTCGATCTCGACCGACGCAAGGCAAAGACGTTGGGGGTCCCGGTCAGCGATGTCTTCGAGGCCCTTCAAGCCAATCTAGGCTCGTACTACGTCAACGACTTCAACAAGTTCGGGCGGGTCTACCAGGTCGTGATCCAGGCTGATCCGGAGGAGCGCAGCGACCTCGACGACATCACCAACATCTATGTCCGGAATGCGAACGACGAGATGATCCCCCTGCGGACGCTGGTCACTGTCAGCCCGATCCTGGGGCCGGAGCGCATCGAGCGCTACAACATGCTGCGATCGGCCGTTGTGAACGGCGAGGCCGCGCCGGGGCGCAGCTCGGGCGAGGCCATCGCGGCCATGGAGCGGGTCGCGGACTCCGACCTGCCGGAAGGTTTCAGCTATTCCTGGACCGGCATGTCCCTGCAGGAGATTCAGGCGGGCGCGGTCGCCACCTTCATTCTTTTGCTCTCCCTGGTGTTCGCTTACCTCTTTCTCGTCGCCCAGTATGAAAGCTGGACCATCCCCTTCGCCGTCATCCTCTCGGTGCCCATTGCCGTGCTGGGGGCGCTGATCGCCTTGTGGATCGCCCAGATCAGCCTGGATATCTACGCCCAGGTGGGGCTGGTCCTGCTGGTCGGCCTGGCCAGCAAGAACGCGATTCTTATCGTCGAATTCGCCAAGCAGCTCAGGGAATCGGGGCGCGGCATCCTGGACGCGGCGGAGGATGCCGCCCGCCTGCGGTTCCGGGCGGTGATGATGACGGCGTTCTCCTTCGTCCTGGGCGTCGCTCCCCTGGTGATCGCGACCGGCGCCGGGGCCGCGAGCCGGCAGTCGCTGGGCACGGCCGTGTTCGGCGGCATGATCCTCTCCGTCGCGGTCGGGGTGTTCGTGATCCCGACGCTCTATGTGATGCTCCAGCGCATGCGGGAATGGGCCAAGGGCCGGAGGGCTACTGCGGACACCACCGCGGCGTAGTCTGATCCCCATCGGTAGGGTGCGGTTCCCTTTGGTCACGCCGTGCAAAGAACGTGATCGCTGGATTGACCGCTGGTGCGGTCAAGGGGTAGGTGTCTTTCACGCGATTCCCAGGAGGGCGGCACAGATGTTGGAATTCGATCCGTCACGCTTCGGTCCGGTTGCGGCCGACCTGATCCAGCGATCGGAGCCCATGCCGCTGGATGCCGGTGAGCCGAATCGGTCTGCTTACGACACCCTGAGAAATCTCGACGAGGCCGGGCTGTTCGCCCATGCGGCCATAAGCGACCCGCGCATGGCCGGAGCCTGCCTTTCCGCCCTGTGGCTTCTTCATGGGTTCCTCGACGAGTCCCACAGTCTCAGTCAAAGCGATCCGACGGCGGAGAGCAGCTATTGGCACGGGATCATGCACCGGCGGGAAGGCGACTTCTCCAACGCCAAATACTGGTTCCGCCGGGTCGGTCGGCACGCCATCCATCCCGGCCTCGCGGTCGCGGCGCGCGAGCTCGCCTCGGGCACCGCGGCGGGCATCGCGTCGTCGCTGACGCTCACGGGTACATGGGACCCCGGAGCCTTCGTCGACCTCTGCCAGCGGTCGCTTGGCGGCGGTCCCGAAAAGCGGGCTTGCGAGGAGATTCAGAAACGTGAGTGGGCGTTGCTGTTCGCGCATTGCTATGACGCCGCGATCGCGGCGTGAGCGCGCCAGTAACGGGTTTTTTAGGCGCCGACCGGCCCCGCCACTTCGAGCTGCCCGTTTCTGACTTCGAGCATCAGGAGGCGCGGCCGGGCTTGGTGATGCGTGTCGAAAACGATCCTGCCCATTGGTGAGTCAAAGGCGGAGGCCGCAAGCATATCCCGCACTTTCACCGGATCGACCGCACCCGCGCGCCGGATTGCGTCGGCCGCCAGCCGAACGCCTTCATACATGGCAAAGGCAACAAAATCCGGCGCCCGGTTGTATTTCAGCCGATAGGCGGCGGCAAAAGACCGGTTCGCTTCGCCGCCGTAGCGTTCGTCATAGGTTTGAAGAGTCCAGGAGCCTTCGAAACGCCCCGTGCCCAGAAGGTCGCGGACCGGATCCGAGGAGAAATCCGGGCGACCGACAAGCGGAATCGCGAGCTCCAGGGCAAGGTACTGCTTCATGAGTTCGAGCAACGACTCATCCCGAACGTACAGCAGGATTGCCTGCGGTTCCTGGTCGCGGAGTCGCGTGAGCGCGGGCCGAAAGTCGGTCGTTTCCGGATCGACGAATACGGGCGCGAGGGCTCTTACGCGCCCCGCCAAACGACGGTGGATGACGGCAACGCCGCCTCGGCCGTAGTCCGTATTCTGGGCCAGGTAGGCAATGGTCCCGTAACCGGATTTGACGACCTGATCGGCGATGGCTTGGCCGATCGTCTCGTCCGTGGGATTGGTGCGAAAGACCCAGCCGTTACCGCCCGCGCCAGCATTGTTGGTGATATCGGGATGGGTCGAGATCGTGACGAGAAAAGGGACTCGCTCACGCGCCGCGATGGGCATGATCGCCAAGGTCGCGGCGCTGCAAAGATCGCCCATGAGGATATCGACACGGCTTCGACGGATGAGGTCGTCGGCGACGGCCATCGCCCTCGCGGGCCTGCACCCGCTGTCTTCCACGAGCACGCGGAGATCCCGGCCCAGGACGCCGCCTGCGGCATTGATCTCCTCGGCGGCCAGCTCCGCGCCCCACCGCATGTGCTGGCCGAACGCCGAAAAGGTCCCCGTCATCGGACCGGGAGCGCCGATCCGAATATCCTGTGCTTGAGCGGCGACTCCGAGACCGAAGGCCAAAAGGAGGGCCGAGAATGCTCGAATCCATCCGGGCATGGCAATCGACGGGCATACTCTTTTGGTGGGTGCTCCCCATTCAAACGAGGTATGAGATATCCGTCAAGTTGGTGCCAAACCACAGGTTCCCAAGGGTTTCCGAGAAACGTCGAGCCGATCTGACGAATCGAAAGATCCGGCGTTAAAAGAGGATTCGACCCGTTTCACCGCGCGGCCTCCTCGATCGCGGCAACAAGCTGGTCGACCGCGTCGCGGGAGGACATGTCGGATCCGAAATGGGCCGCGATCACACCCGTCACGGCGTCGCGAATAGGTGCGGGCACGGCCGTGCCATGGGCCATGCTGGGCAGAAGGGCGCTGCCCGGAATGGCTGCGGTGAGGTCATCCATGGCTTGGCGGGCGCAGCTGTCGAAACGGTCGCGGGGCACGCCCATACGCGCGGGAATGGAGCCGGTTACGAGGCTGAAGATTTCCTGGAAGCCCTCGGAGACAACAAGGCTGGCAAAGAGATGTCGGCCTCGTATATGGGCTTCATCCGCGGCGTGGAACAAAGCGAACAGATCGCTGTCAAAGACGAAGGTGCTGCCGGGAACCGGCGCGCAGATCATGTCGATTCCGGGTTGCCGGCCGGCCGAAACAAACACGTCCTTGGCCCAGTCACCGGCGACCAGAAAGGCTGCCTCGCCAGAGGCTGCCAAGGCAGCCGCCCCGCGCGCGTCGTGCTCGGCAAACCCCTGGTCCACATGACCGCGAATCCGGCGCATCTGTTCGAGCACGCCCTGCATGATGGGGCTTCGCAGGGTGTCCGCGTTCAACTCCATCAGCGCTTGGCGGTAGAAGTCCGGCCCGCCGAAGCCCAGCGTGACAAGCTCGAATAGCGAGGCGATGTGCCAGGGCTCGCCGCTGAGCGCGAGCGGCGTGATGCCCGCCTCCTTCAGTTTGTCGGCGATGGCGTTGAACTCAGCCCAACTCGTGGGCATCTCGACACCGATCCTCGCCAGAACGTCCCGATTGGCCCAAAGCCAGTCCGTCCTTCGAATGTTCAAGGGAACCGCGACATATCGACCCTCGTGGTTGACCAGCGTCCGGAGTTGCGGCGGCAGAAGCTGATCCCAGTTCTCATGCCGCGCCAAAGAACCGAGATCGGCGAGGTCGCCGCGATCCGCCCATTCGGCGATTTCGGGCGCCTCGAGATAGAGGGCGGTCGGCGGATCGCCGGCCTCGACCCTGGCGCGAAGCACGGCCAGGGGGTCTTCCCCTTCCTTCGGGGCGGGCGGCTCGACCCACCGGACGGTCCATGCTTCGATCTGTCGCCGAAGCTCGCGTATGGCTCGCGCTTCGTCTCCTTGGGACCAGGGGTGGAGAACCTCGACGACACCCTGGCCCATAACCGAAGCCGGAGACGCAAGGCCAGCCAGGACCACGGCCAGAAGCAAAGCCGGCAAGTGGATATGTCGACGATCAGCCATGATGATCAGCGGTTACACAAGTTCGTATCCAACCCGCGAGGGTTGGAGCGGGCGCCCAGGCACAAGGACCGCCGATCCGTCGCCGATTCGGTAACGGATAGCGCAAACCTGGCGAAATCCGGAACGCCCACCGGAAACCCCTCGCAAGGAATCGTACTTTTGCAGGATTCCCGGCTCAGGAAAAGGGGACAACCTGCATTCAAGCTTGTGCAAGGCGAGCGGGAAGGGGTACTGGGGGACCCCTCGGCAGCGGCCATACGGAAAACAAGCGAGAAGGCCATGGAGATCGACTTCGAGGCGATTGAGCCCCAGAACCGTTACAAGCTGTTGGTCGGATTCGTCATTCCGCGACCGATCGCCCTCGTCACCACGCGAAGCCCGGCGGGCGTCGACAATGCCGCCCCGTTCAGCTTTTTCAACGTCTTCAGCGAGGACCCGGCGATGGTCGTGCTGGGGCTGCAACGCCGTCCCGACGGGACGCTGAAGGACACCGCCCGCAATATCCTGGACACCGGCGAGTTCGTGGTGAACATGGTCGACGAGGCCATCGCCGAAGCGATGAATCTCTGTTCCGTGGACTTTCCGCCAGAGAAGAGCGAGCCCAAGATCAGCGGCCTCGCCATCGAGCCGAGCCGGTTGGTGAAGCCCGGGCGCCTTGCCGACTCGCCGGTCTCGATGGAATGCCGGCACATTCAAACCATCGAGTTCAAGCCGACCCGGTCCCTGGTCCTGGGCGAGGTCGTCTGGATGCGCGCCCGGGACGACGTGATCGACAGCGGGACGTTGCGGGTCCGCGACGATGCCTACCGTCCCGTCGGCCGTCTCTACGCACATCAATATGCGCGCCAACGCGACCGATTCGAACTGGTCCGCCAGACCTATCCGGAATGGCTGGAAAGCCAGCGCGAAGAGGAACCGGCTTAGCCCCGAGAGTCGCTCGGAAAGCAACGATCCGTCCTACAACGCGGGGCGGATTCAGATTCCCCCTCACCCAGCTCCGGCTAAGGCTCGGCCTTCGGCCCCGCCAAGCCTTCACAACCCTCTCCCCCCGCCGGGGGGAGAGGGCAGGGTGAGGGGGGCGTCGTTCCGCCAAACTTGTTGGATAAGGCTCCAAGTTCAGCAGCATGAGGGCGTCTCCTGAGCCCGTCGAAGGAGAGGCCCGAGCGCCTTCAAACGCTCGACGAAGTTACTTGGCCGCGAGCGCCCGCTCGTATTCGGCTTCCGGCGCCGGGTTGGCGAGGGGCTCGCCGTTGATGAGACGTACCGCCTCCGCGACCGCGCCCATCTCCATAGCCAGCCGGCAGTCCGGCGAATTCGCGCCCATGTGGCAGGTGATCGTGAAGGTGTCGAGCGCCGCCAGCTCACCCGCGTAGGGCTCAACCGCGAAGACGTCGGAGGCCGCGCTGGCGATCCGCTCCTCGCGGAGAGCGGCCGCCAGATCGGCCTCGCGGACGATTCCCCCGCGGGCCATGTTCACAAGGCAGGCGTCGCCGCGCATCATGCCAAGCTCGCGCTTGGTAATCATGTTGCTCGTCAGCGGCGTCAGGGGCACATGCAGGGAAACGACGTCGCTGGTCCGGTAGATCGTCTCCTTGTCTGTCCACTCGACCCCGAACTCCCGTCCGAAGGCTTCGTCCGGCTCGAGGTCGTTGCCAAGGATGCGGACGCCCGGAAACCCGCCGACAAGATGCCGGATGACCCGCTTGCCGATGCGTCCGACGCCGATCACGCCGACGGTGCAGGTGGCCAGTCGCCGGCCCGTGAAACGGTTCCAATCGCCGCGCCTTGCGCTGCGGTCGGCCCGTGAAACCTGGCGCAACGCGTCCAGCATGAGCGCGATGGTAAGCTCCGCCGCCGCCGGTGAGGGGCCATCCGGCGTGTGGGTCACGGGGATGCCGCGGGCACGCGCCGCCGCCAGGTCCACGTTGTCGAGGCCGATCCCGATTCGCGCAATGAGTTTGAGCCCGGGGGCGGCGTCCATGACCCGGGCCGTCACCGGCTCGGTGCCCGCGAGGAGAATGTCGAACCCCTCGATCAGTTCCGCGTATTCGTCCTCCTTGAGGGCCCGACCAAGGGGATTGATGACGACCTCGATATCCGCCTCATCGAGGATCTCGCGGGGCCGAGGGTCGAGGTGGGCAAAGGGTATGTTGGTGACCAGAGCGCGGGGCTTGGCGGACATCGTGTCTCCACGGGGCGGGAGGTTGTTGGGGTCAGCGAATCGCTCGTTTAACCTACAGCCGCGCCGCGCCGATTGCCATGGTCACCGCGGCCTGTGTGGGCTCGACGACGGGAATGTCGAGGGCGTCCTCGAGGCGATCGCGGAAGCGCGCCATCCCGGCGCAGCCCATGACGATGGCATGGGCGCCGAATTCGTCTCGAAGCCGACCACCGACGGCGGTCATGCGCTCCATGACCTTCGAGTCGTCCGACAGCTCGGTGACGCCAAGACCGATCGGGAGGTCCCCGGCGAGACGTGAATCGAGTCCGAGGCTGCGAACATAGCGGAGATGCCTTGGGACCGAGGCGGCGAGGATCGAAATCACTGCGAAACGCTCCCCCAGCGTGAGCGCCGTGAGCATACCGCTCTCGGCGATCCCGAACACGCGCCGCCGCGTCGCCTCACGGGCCGCGTGCAGGCCCGGATCGCTGTAGCAGGCAATGACGAAGGCGTCCGTGTCGTTGTCGCGCGTGCGCACCACCTGGCTGATCGGCTGGACGACGCTCTCGACATCCGCCTGGCTCTCGATCCCCGCCGGGCCCTCCGCGAGCGTCATGCACTCGATTTCGGGACCGCCCTCCATGCGCAGGGGTTGGACGGCGTCGTCGATGTGATCGGTGACGGACTGGGTCGAATTGGGATTGATGACGAGGATACGTTGAGGCATCGGCTGACTTTTTTGCGGTTTTTGTGTCGGCTTGGTGACGTTCGGACGGACGTTGACAGATTTCGTCTCGCGTGGAAAGGATTACCGCCGCCGTCGGGCATCGCCCATGACATCCGCGTTCCCATCCCCGCCATCAAAGCCTTAGAAAGCGAGAGCCATGCCGGACTGTCTCCTCATCCAACCCATTCATCAAAGCGGAATCGACCTTTTGGAGCAGGCCGGGCTGACCGTCCAACGGGCCTCGGCGGCGACGATGGACGTGGTAACCGCCGAGATCGAACCTTGTGCGGCCGCCATCACTCGCAACGCCGGCCTCAACCGGGCCGCCATGGAGGCCGCCCAGAACCTCAAGGTCCTCGGCAACCACGGGATCGGCGTCGACCCCGTCGATGTGGGCTACGCGACGGAGATCGGGCTGCCCATCATCTTCACGCCCTATGGCAATGTTCAGTCGGTGGCCGAGCATACCGTGACCCAGATGCTGGCGGTCGCCAAACGGGTGCGCGAGGCGGACCGCGCGGTTCGCGAGGGGAACTACGACTATCGCTACGCCCGCGATTTCCGGGAGCTGTTCGGCAAGACACTGGCGATCATCGGTTTCGGGCGTACCGGCCGGCGCACGGGAGAAATCGCCAAGGCCGCCTTCAACATGCGAGTCCTGGCTTACGATCCTTACGTCGACTCGGCCGCCGTCGAAGTGCTGGGCATGAAGAAGGCGGAGGATCTCGACGAGCTGCTGGGCCAAGCCGATGTCGTTTCCCTGCACCTGCAGCTGACGCCGGAGACGCGCGCGCTGATGAACGCCGAGCGTTTGGGGAAAATGAAGGCGGGGGCGATGCTGGTGAATACCGCGCGCGGTGCGCTGGTGGACGCCGAGGCTCTGGTCGATGCTCTCGAGAGCGGGCATCTGAGCGGCGCGGCCATGGATGTGTTCGAGAAGGAACCTCTTCCCACCGACCACCCTTACGCCAAGACCGAGCGGCTGGTCCTTTCGCCCCATATCGCCGGCGCCACCGAGGAATGCCTGGAACGAACCGCCATGCAGACGGCCGCGCAGGTCGTCGAGGTTCTGCAAGGCAAGCGGCCCGATCACCTCGTCAATCCAGAGGTCTGGGACAGGCGACGGACATAGCTCCGCGGGTTTCGGGGTTAACTCTTCGAGGCCGTTTCGAGGAACTCCTCCGTCAAAACCTCGACAAAGGTGTCGAGGAACTCACCGGCGATGGCGGGACGGTTGTCCCGGTCCACGAGCAGCGCGGAAAAGGCAAAGAAGATTCGCGGCCTGAACGGACGGAACACGACCCGGGGGTCGTGAACCTCATGCGCGGTAAAGGGATCGACGATGGCGACGCCCAGCCCCTCCGCCGCCAGGCTGCAGGCGGTCCAGGGATAGCGCGTCTGGATGCGCGGCGAAAAGTCCGGGCAGGCGGCGCGAAGCGTCGAAAGAATTTGCATATAAAGAACGCTGTTGGGACCGAGCGAAATAATCGGGACCTTGCTCAGCTCATGGGCATGGATCTCTTCGCGGGAGGCGATCGGAAACGCCGTCGGAACCACGCAGACGGCCTCGGTTTGAGGAAGCGGCCGGACGTCGATACCGGGACCGACCGAGCTGGCGTAGGCGAACCCGACATCGAAGCCCCAGCGCGGAACGAGATCGGTGATGGCCATCGACGTGTCGGAATGAAGGACGCAAGCGACGTCGGGATGGCTCACGAGAAACCGGCCGATGACGCGTGGCAGAAAGCCCTGAACCAGGCTCGGCATAGCGGCGATGCGGAGCCGCTCCTCACCGGATTCCCGAATCAGCGCGGCGGTTTCCCGCAGTTGCTCGCTTCCGATGAACAGGCGTTCGACATCCCGAAACAGGATGCGCGCCTCCCGTGTCGGCGTAATCCGATTGCCGTGCCGATGGAACAGAATCAATCCGAGGTCGACCTCGAGGTCGCGGATAAGGCGGCTGACGGCGGGCTGCGTCACACCCATCACGTCGCCGGCTTCGGTCATGCCGCCGGTGATCATCACCGTGCGGAAAGCCTCGAGCTGCCTGTAGTTCAGTGGGCGCGGCAGGTTTCGCCGCGTCGCCTCTTTGGTCTCATCCATTGCATAACATTTCCGCATGGTGACATTACGAATTCCAATTTGACATTGTTGACGACCCCCTGTCACTCTCAAACTCGCTAGAGTGGCCAACCGGACGGGCGAGGGATGGTACTATTCGTTCTCCGCCGAGATTCGAGGCCGGGGGAGGGAGACGGCGAAGTCGTCTTCAACCTTCCCAAAACGTGTATTTGTTAAGATGGAGGGGTATTTGGATGACGAGCGCTGACACTGTCGAACGCCTCAGGAGTGTCGCGACGGCCACCTTGATCGCCTCTCTAATGAAAAGGGGGATTCGGAACGCGGTCCTCCGACGCGTGCTGCCGCTCTCACCCTCCACCCGGAAATGCGTCGGCCCCGCGTTTACGATGCGGAACCTGCCCATGCGCGAGGACAAGGGCCATGCCAATGTGCTCGCCGATCCCAACTACCCGCAGCGGCAGATGCTCGAATCTGCGCCGGTGGGATCGGTGGTCGTCATGGACTGCCACGGCGAGGCCGGCAGCGCCATGGCGGGCGACCTGATGGTGGCGCGCATGAAGGTGCGCGGCATCGAGGCCTTGGTTGGCGATGGAGGTATGCGGGACGCGGTGGAGACGGCGTCGCTCGGCTTTCCCGTTTACTGCGCGGGGGTCACGCCGTATCCGTCGACGAACCAATTCCTGGCGCATGAGCTGCAATGCCCCATCGCCTGCGGCGGGGTTGCCGTCTACCCTGGCGATATCGTCGTCGGCGACGGCGACGGGATCGTGATCCTGCCGCAGGAGATTGCCGACGAGGTCTCCCGGGAATGCGCGGAACAGGAATTGTTGGAGACGTTCTGCCGGATGAAGTTGGAGGAAGGGCGTGCGATGCCGGGCACCTATCCCCCGAACGACGTAACGAGACGCGAGTTCGAGGAATGGCGGTCCCGGCAGCCCAAGTGACGATCGACAGACGGCCGGGTCGCGAAACCCTAGGAGGGGGACAAAACCCAGGGCGCGACATACGGATATCTATCGGTTGTCGTTGTTCACTACCCGTAATCGACGACAGGAGAGGTCAATGACATCTTTTCGTACTCGAATCACCACCGCGCTGGCAGCCGGCGCGCTCGCCATGTCGGCGAGCCATGCCTTGGCCAGCTATGACTTCATCAACATCGCGACGGCCAGCACCTCCGGCTCCTATTACCCGGCCGGTCTCGCGATCTCGAAGCTGATCAACGACAATCTGAAGGTCCGGGCATCCGCCCAATCCTCGGCCGGTTCGGTCGAGAATGTTTCCCTGCTCCGCAACCAAGAAGCCAATATGGCGATCATCCAGAACAACGTGGTCCGGGACGCGCTGAACGGCACGGGCGTTTTCGAGGGCAAGCAGTTCAAGGAACTCGAAGTGCTCGCCCCGTTGTTCGTCAACACCGACCATATTTTGGTTCGCAAGGACGCCGGCGTCTCCTCGCTCGCCGACATCAAGGGCAAGCGCTGGGCCGTGGGCGCGCCGGGCAGCGGAACCCTGCTTTCGAACAAGGCCGTCCTCCAGGGAGGGGGGCTCACGGTGGACGACGTCAAGGCCGAGCATCTCGGCCAGACCGAGGCGATCGCGGCGTTGCAGAACGGTATCATCGACGGTGCCGATTTGACCTCGGGCGTGCCGTTCGCCCAGCTTCAGCAGGCGCTGCTGGCGGCCGGCGGCCGGCTGACGCTCTATAGTATGACGCCCGAGGAGCAAAAGGCCGTGGTCGAGCGGAGCGGCTGGAAGGCGCCCTTCACGATTCCGGCCAACACCTATTCGGACCAGCCGGAGCCGATCGTCACGGTCTCGCATTTGGCGCTCATCATGGTGCCCTCGGATTTCCCTGAAGACCTCGCCCTCGACATTCTGAAGACCCTCAACGACAACGTCGACGACCTGAAAGCGGCCCATGGCGCCTTCCGTAGCTTTGACCTGAGTTCTGCGGAAGAAAAGATCAACGCGCTCAAACTGCCGGTGAATGGCGGCGCGCAGCGTTTCTACGACGGTCTCTGACAGCCTCGGCGGGCGCGATCCGTCCTCTGACGGGGCGTGCCCGCCCCTCTATTCGCTGATATACATACACGGATCGGGCAAGGGGCCCCGCATCCCCTTCATACCGATTCTGAAACTTTTTTCGTCAGGGCTGGTAGATGACGCGCCGTGTGACCGCAGCACTTGGAACCTTGAGATTCGAGGACGCCGGCCGCAGCGTCTCCGGCTTTCATGCCTGGATCGTCGCCGGCCTCGCCGTGTCCCTGGCGGTGTTCGTGCTGGCGATCAACAGCTTTCTGTTGATGGACCTGATGCGTCGCAGCGCCCTTTTCATGGGTATGCTGCTGGCGCTGGTCTTTCTCCTCTTTCCCTTGCGGAGGGGCGGGCCGAAAGGCAACCCCACGCTCGCGGACTATATCCTGGCCGCCCTCGGCCTCACCTGCGGTTTCTACATCTATGTGACCTATGGGGATTTCGTCGCCCGTAATCTGGAGATGACGCGGCTCGACGTGATCTTCGGCACCATGGCGGTGGTGCTGGTGCTCGAGGCGGGACGGCGGGCCCTCGGATGGTGGCTGCCGGCGCTTTGCGTCATCTTCATCCTCTACGCGCTCTACGGAAAGGTGCTGCCGGCGCCCATCGGCCATTTCGGCGTCCGGCCCGAGCGGTTCATCCTGCGGATGTATTTCGTCAGCGAGGGTCTGTTCGGCAGCGTCTTCCAGATCGCCCAGACCTATATCGCGCTGTTCGTCCTGTTTGGCGCCTTCTTGATCGCCACCGGCGCCACCGAGGCCCTTGCCCAACTGGGATTGTCGATATCCGGCCGCTACGCGGGCGGTCCGGCCAAGGTGGCCGTTGTCGCCAGCGGGATGACGGGAATGATCTCGGGAACCGCGGCGGCCAATGTCGCGACCACGGGATCGATGACTATCCCGATGATGAAAAAGGTGGGCTTCAAGTCCGATTTCGCCGGCTCGGTCGAGGCAATCGCTTCAACCGGCGGCCTCATTATGCCCCCGATCATGGGGGCCGCCGCCTTCCTGATGGTGGAGTTCATCGGCGTCTCCTATCTGACGGTGATTACCGCGGCGGCGATTCCCGCGCTGCTCTACTACATCGCGCTCATGGGCGTGGTCCATTTCCGGGCTGTTAAGGAGGGCATCCGGGGGCTGCCCGCGGAGGAAATCCCGTCGCTGGGCCGGGTTCTGATCACGCGCGGATACCTGCTGGCGCCGCTGGTCATCCTGGTGATCTTCCTGATCGTCGGATATACGCCGATCTTCTCGGCGCTGTTCGCCATCGTCGCCACCTTCCTGGTGAGCTTCGTCCGGCGGGACTCCTGGCTGACGCCGAAACGCATTCTGGCCGCGCTGATGAAGGGGGGCGTCGCGCTGACCAGCGTCGGCATGGCCTGCTTGGTGGCCGGGATCATCGTCGGCGTTGTCTCGATGACGGGTATCGCCGAGGTCTTCAGCAGCTATATCGAGGACTGGGCCGGCGGCTGGCTTTTCCTGGCGCTGCTGATGACGGCGGTGGCCGCGATCCTGTTGAGCTGCGCCCTGCCGGCGACGGCCGTCTATATCGTCGCGGCGGTAACGATCGCGCCGGCGCTGGTGGCCATGGGCGCGCATCCCCTGGCCGCCCATTTCTTCGTCTTCTGGTTCGGCGTGCTGTCCAATATCACGCCGCCGGTCGCGATCGCCTGCTTCACGGCGGCCGGAATCGCCCGGGCGAGCCCCGGGAAGATCGCACTCAACGCGATGAGGATGGCTTTGCCGGCTTTCCTGATCGCGTTCATCCTGATCTACCACCCCGATCTTCTGTTCGTGGAGTGGACGGTGCTCGGGCTCGTCCGCACGGTCACGCTCAGTCTCGTCGGGATCGGCGCCTATGTCGTTGCCACCGAGGGGTACTTGTTCGGGCCGCTGGCGCTATGGGAGCGGGTGCTGTTCTTCCTGGTCATGGTCCTGTGCCTGGCCCTGCCCGGTGTCAACACCGGACTTATCGGACTGGTCCTGGCCGTCGTCGCCTTGGCGTTTTCCTACATCCGCTTCAAAAGGCAACCGGCCGCCTGAAGCTGAATCCTGGCAGGGTTTCCTAATGCCAGCGAGCGTTTAACGACTCGGGCCTCTCCTTCGACTTTGCTCAGGATGAGGCCCTCATGCTGAGCAACGTCGAAGCACGAGGGCCGACTGCCCGGCGTATCACTTCAAACGCTCGCTGGTATAAGGCCAAATCCGCCCTTGCGGCGGCTCTGGGGGCATCTGAGGATCTCCACCGCCTGATCCGGCGTAGCTGCCGGATCAGGCGGGAAGTATCTTCAAATCCGCCCGTAGAGCCGCCTCAAGGGCGGATTTGGCCACTCAAAACCGGGTAAAAGTTGTCTAATTCCGGTTGTCAATGGTCACTTTCCCGAGTTTTAACCGATCCCGCCGGGGACATGGTTGTCTCCGAAGTCGTGGCCGTGAACATCTACGGCATGCTCCATCATAGTGCCCTTTGACCTTGGCCTCCCAATGTACACCTCGTGCTGTCCCCGAGCGGACGCGCAACTTTTTCAGCGGGCTCGCCTTGGCCATCGTCCCGGCGGGGACGGTTCCCGCGCTTGCGGAAGCGGGTTCGCTCCATCCTATGCGGCAGCGGTCTCCTTCGTCCGAGGCCAGCGGAACTCTTCGCCGGTGAGCAGCATTCGGTGCAGGATCACGCTCAGCTTGCGCGCCAGCGCCACGCAGGCTTTCTTGTGGCTCGTCCGTTTCTTCACCCGGCGCGCCCAGTCCGTCAACGGATGCGCCCGGCGGACCTTCGTCAGCATGCTGTGAGCCGCGCCGTAGAGAAGGGCACGCAGCATCCCATCCCCCATCTTGGAGATGCGCCCCGTGTAGTCCATCTCACCGGACTTGTTGCGTCGTGTCGTCAAGCCGACATAGGCCCCCACCGATCGCGATCTGACGAACCTCCCGGCATCGTCAATGGTGGCGACAAAGGCCAGCGCCGTCACCGCCCCCACACCCGGCGCCGTCATCAACAGCCGGCACGACGGGTCGTCCTTGGCCCGCTTCATGATGGCCCTGTCGAGCGCCTCAAGGCAGGTCGCCACGGCGGCCCGGGCCTCCAGCAGAGGCGCGATCGCCGCGCCCAGGTCCGGATCGCCGGCGATGATGCTCCATACATGAGCGGCAAACCGCGCCACACCCTTGGGAAAGCGGTGGCCCTGCGACGCCAGGAGGCCGCGGATCACGTTCTCCATGTCTCGGCGTTGGCGCACCAAATGGCAACGCGCCTTGAGGAGCATCCGACCCTCTTGCGCGGTCGCGCTCTTCACCGCCACAGCGCGGCAGAAACCAGTGCGCGCAATCTCCGCCAGAAGATCCGCATCCCCCGCGTCCGTCTTGTTGTGCTGCAACTTCATCACCGAATGTGCGTGGCGCGCATCAATCAACTCCACGGGAAGTCCGCCTCGACGAAGCTCGCGAACCAGCCAATGAGACTGCGTGCCCGTCTCCATCACAATCCGTCCCGGACAACGACAATGGCGCTTCAGAACTTCCAGCAAAACCTCCGGATCGGTCGCCGCCTCGCCCCGCGCCAAAACCCTTCCGTCCTCCCCTCTCACGCAGAAAGCCGTCTCTTCCTTCGAAACGTCACATCCGACATACTCCGTCATGGTCACTCTCCCTTTCTTGAGGCCCTTTGGGGCGTTCAACGCGACCCCGCAGCATAGGACCGGGAGAGTGACCACCGGAATTACGCTATGTACACCGAGCGAAGCGAAGAACTTTTGTTCACGGACAACTAGCCAAGCAACAGGTTGGGCAGCCAGAGCGAGATCTGCGGGAACGCTACCAGGATCGCCAGAACGACGATGTCGCACAGAAGGAAGGGCAGACAGCCCTTGTAGATCTGTTCGAGGGAGACGTTCATGGCCTTGGGGATGACGCCCTTGATCGCGAACACGTTCAGCCCGACGGGCGGGGTGATGGCGCCGATTTCGGTGAGCTTCAGCGCGATCACGCCGAACCAGATCGGATCGTAGCCGAGTTTTGTCAGCAGGGGCATGATGATCGGCAGGGTGAGGGCATAGATGCCGATCGGGACCATGATCATCCCCAGGAAGAACATGATGGCCATGATTCCCAGCAGGATGACGATGGGCGGCACGTCCCATGTCAGCAGCATCATGGTCAGTTCCGTCGGCAGCCGCGTCACCGCCAGCACCCGGCTGTAGAACAGCGCGCCGATATTGATCAGGAACAGCATAGCCGTGACGTTGGCCGATTCCTGCATCGCCCGCGTCACGTCGCCCAGGGTTCTGAACTCCCCGAACAGCAAACCGAAGCCCAACGTCGCCAGAGCGCCGGCGGCGGCGGCTTCGGTCGGGGTAAACCAGCCGGTGTAGAGCCCCCCCAACACGATCACCGCGATCCCGATCACCGGCCACATCTGAAGGGCCTCGCGGGCCCGGTGAACGATGATGGGCGGGCTGTCGGATTGCGCCGTCGCCGGGACTTCGGGCTCGGGGGCCAGATGGGGCTTGCGTTTGACGAGAATGACGATCAGCGCCGCATACACGCCGGCCGTCAACAACCCCGGCAGGATACCGGCCGCGAACAGCTTGCCGATCGACTGCTGGGTGAACAGCGCATAGACGACCATCATCATGCTGGGCGGAATCATCGACGCGAAGGTGCCGGCCGAGGCGATGCATCCCACCGAAAGGGCCTTGTCGTAGCGCAGCCGGTTCATCTCCGGCAGGGCCATCTTGCCGAAGATGGCCGTGGTCGCGATGGAGGATCCTGAAACCGCGCCGAAGACGCCGCAGCTCAAACATGTCGCGATAAGCAGCGATCCCGGCAGGCCGCGGCTGACCGCGTGCGCGCCGTTATAGGCCCGGCGCGCCAACCCCCCTCCGGAAGCGAAGCTGCCCATCAGGATGAACAGCGGGATGGCCGCCCAGGTGGGCGCCGCGATCGAGAAATAGGCGGCTTGCCCAAGCAACGTGAGGGAGCTGCCGAAGCCGAGAAGCAGGCCGCTGACCAGGAAACCGCCGAGCAGAAAGGCCAAGCCGATCGGCATGCCGATGGCCATCGTGATCAGCAACAACCCAATGCAAAGAATGCCGCCGGTAAGGAAGTCCATATTTTTCGACTCGGGTTGATGCCTTGACGTTCGGGGCGGAAATGCCCGGAACGGGGGTTACTCGGAATTCGGCTGATCGTCCTGCCGCAATCGGCGAATCGCCTCAATTAGGTTGAGGAGGCCCTGAAGGAAAAAGAAGACCATGCCGACGACCATGACGAACTTGGTCGGCCAGATAGGGAGCTCGACGGTGCCCTCGATGGCGCTCTTGGTCTGGAACGACGACCACGCATCCGTGGTGACGGCATAGAACAGGAGGCCGATTGTTCCGACCGCGAGGAACTGGCTCACGGCGATCAGCATGTTTCTCGCCTTCGGCCGCAGAAAGTTAAGCACGATCTCCAGGCCGACATGCTCTTTGTGCTCCTCGCAGTGCGCGAAGCCGAGATAGATGACGATCATCATGACGAAGACGGACAGCTCGGCCATGCCATGAAGCGGCATGTCCGCCTTGCGGCCCGTGAAGTCGGCAACGAGCAGCAACATCATTGCCAGCATCAACCAGCCCGAAAAGCCGGCCAACACGCGATTGACGCGATGTACGAAAACCTTCATGCCCCGGAACCCCCGGCCGAACCCCCGCCGCTACCGGAAAGGCCGGCGGCGGCGGAGGATGGCGGGTTTCATTGAATGAGCGTCGGCCCTAACCCTACTGGCCCATGATCCGCTTCTGGATTGCCGCGACCTTCTCGATCACTTGGGCGGCGGTCTCGAGGCCGGCCTTTTCCGACTCCGTGACCCATTCGGCCTGGAGGGCGGTCAGCTTTTCCGCGTTCTCCCATTTCATGAGATCGTCCTTGGACATCTCGGTCACGGCATAGCCGGCGGCCAACTGCGCCGACTTCACCTGATCGAACGCGGCGTCGTAGACGGCGGAGAACTCCTGCTCGGCCATCTCGGACGCCTTGAGGATGGCGTCCTGAGCGTCCTTCGGCAGGCTGTTGAACTTGTCGATGTTCATCAAATGGATGAACGGCGTGGCGTACCACAACTCCTTGGAGATCAGGAGGTTCTGCCCCACCTCGTCGAACTTCATCAGATGCAGGCCGTCATAGTTGGTGAAGCAGCCGTCGATGGTGCCGGTCTGCAGCGCGACATAAACGTCGCCCCACGGCACGGCCACGGGAAGGGCTCCGGCGTTCTCCAGGAATTTCAACTTCCATTTGCCGCCGGCGCGCCACTTGTCGCCGACGATGTCGTCGATGCTTTTGAGGGGCTTCGTGCCGACGAACGCGCCCGGTAGGCCGGCCGTGATCATGACCGTCATGACGTTGGCCTTCTCAAGCTCCGCCTTGAACTCGGGCACCTCTTCATAGACCGCGCGGTAGAGCTTGATCATGTCGGCGAAGTTTTGCGGTCCCCGCGGGAACAGGTTGAAGACCGAATGCGCGACAAGCTGCGCCGGATAATGGCCGGGAAAGACGAAGCCCATATCCGCCACGCCGTCGCCGATGCCCTTGAGGGCTTCCTTGGAGCCCATCAGGGCGCCGCCCCAGAAATCCTGAACGGCGATCTTGCCGCCGCTCTGCTCCGCGATCGCCGGCAGCCAGGTTTCCTTGATGAGAGTCGTCCGCATGCCGCCGCCCGGATCGTGGTCGGTATACTTCAGTGTGATATCGGCGGCCGAGGCGGTGCCCCCGACGCCGAGGACCAGCAGGGCCGCGAAGCCCGTGGCCACGACCGCGAGCCGACGACCGAAAGACTTTGTCGAGCAGGTTTTTCTTGGACGTCCGATTTGGACCCGATTCTCTTTCATTGTGACCTCCATTCCTATTCGGTGCTTGTCTTACCTCATGCGCACCCCCCAGTCAGCCTCGATCATAGACGGAGCCGGGATGAATGGGAATTTCTAGCATCCTCTTCGATCCTCAAGGCTTGCCATGGCGAGGAAAACCGACTGCAGGGTGGGGGGTGCCACCTGCATTACGGTTCAACGATGCAAACAGCTACAATCAATCTTCATGCCAACAACGATAACTTTGCTTATCATCTCATTCTCAATTGACTATCCTGATGTTCCTAATCATTCCAAGTTATGGAAGTCAGCAGCGCTTGGTTTTTGGGCACAAACCGGTGTCGGTGCCGTCAAAAGAGGCGCTGCTCGTACCCGGGCGAAACGTTTTCGGCGAACCGCGTGCTTGAACAATGGGGCATCTGGGGATACGACAGGGCCGCCGGGAAATTCAGCCGTCGTCCGACGGCTTAGTCGTCCAGAAATCGGAAAGCGAGGCAAAAAATGGCGGATTTGGATCTGGTCGTAAGCGGGAATTTGGTTCTTCCGGATCGCGTGGTGGAAGATGGTTACGTCGCGGTCTCCGACGGTGTCATCCGTGAGATCGGGGAGGGTGCGCCACCGGCTGCGAAGGAAAGCTACGACGCGCGAGGCAAATATGTTCTGCCTGGCGTCGTCGACGGCCATGTCCATACCGGCAGTCAGAACCCGCCCGAGGGAATCGCGCGCAGCTCCATGGCTGCGGCCGCCGGCGGAGTCAGTACGATCATCGACATGCCCTACGACGATGTCGGTCCGATCGTCGATGCCGAATTGTTCCGAGCCAAGGTCGGCGTGGTCGAGAGGGAGGCGCATGTGGACGTCGGCCTGTTCGCCACCATCCGCAAGGAGGACGGTGTCAAGGAGATCCCGGGCCTGGTCGAGGCCGGTGCCTGCGCCTTCAAGTTCTCGACCTACGAATCGCATCCGGCCCGCTTCCCGCGCATCAAGCCGATCGACATGCTCGACGCTTTCAAGGCGGCGGCACCGACGGGCGTCGTTTGCGGCGTGCACAACGAGAACCAGGAAATGGTCGACTTCCTGGTTTCCAAGATTCAGGAGGAGGGACGCACGGACCCCGCCGCCCATGGCCTGAGCCGACCGCCGATTGCCGAGGCGTTGGCCATGGCCGAAATTTACGAACTTGGCGCGGCGGCGAATTGCCGCGCCCATGTGGTGCACTGCTCCATCCCGCGCGGCATCGAGATCTGCGAGAGCTACAAGAAACAAGGCGTGAAGGCGACGGTCGAGGTCTGCGTCCACTATCTGACGATCGACGAGGACGACATGATCCGCGTCGGCCCCTTCGGTAAGATCAACCCGCCGATCCGCCCGCGCGAAATGGTCGAGGCCATGTGGGGCCATGTCGCCGCCGGCCATATCGACTTTGTCTCGACCGACCATTCGGCCTGGCCGCGGGATGTCAAAAGCAATCCGAACATCTTCAAGAACGCGTCCGGCGCGCCGGGCCTGGAGGCGTTGATACCGGCGTTGTACACCGGCTGTGAACAGCGCGGCCTGCCGGTGACCACGGTGGCCAAGCTGATCTGCGAGGGCCCCGCCAAGCACTTCCTGCTCTATCCGAGAAAGGGCGTTCTTGCCGAGGGATCGGATGCCGACATGGCCATTCTGGAACCGGGGCGTTTCGTCTTCGATGCCGCCAAAACGGTCACCTCGGCCGATTGGAGCCCCTATGACGGGATGGAGTTCAACGTACGGATCGCGGGCACCTTCGTCCGTGGCAAACTCGTTTGGGACGGAAACAAGGTGTTGGCCCAGCCGGGCGACGGCCAGTTCCTGAAGCCGATTCTGTAAGCCGATGACCGGGAAGATCGACGGCGACCGCCTTTGGCGGCGGGTAATGGAGTTGGCGGAGCTTACGGAGCGAGAGCGGCCATATACCCGCCGATCGTTTACCGACCTGTTCCTGGAGGGGCGGGTCTGGCTGGGTGAGCAGTTTGCCGGAGCCGGACTCGAGCTGTCGATCGATTCCGGCGGAAACCTGGTAGGCCGGCGCGCGGGATCCCGCGACGAACTGCCCCCGCTCGTCATCGGTTCGCATAGCGACACGGTGTCCGGCGGCGGGCGGTTCGACGGCATCGCCGGGGTGCTGGCCGGCCTCGAAGTGGCACAAACTCTTGGAGACTACGGTGTCACGCTCCGGCATCCGCTAGAGGTTGTCGACTTCCTGGCCGAGGAGCCGAGCGAGTACGGTCTGTCCTGCGTCGGCAGCCGGACCTGGTCCGGCCATATATCGACCGAGGATCTGAAGCGGGTGGGGCCGGACGGCGAAACCTTGGGCGAGGCGATCCAGCGCGTCGGCGGCGTGCCCTCGCTCCTCGGTCCTGAACCCTTGCGGAAGCCAGGGAGCTTGGCCTGCTATCTCGAATTGCATATCGAGCAGGCCCGGGTTTTGGAGAGCAAGGGCTTGTCGGTCGGAATCGTCACCGAAATCGTTGGCATTACCCGCCATCGCGTGACGTTCGTCGGGCGGACCGACCACGCCGGGTCGACACCGATGGGGTTGAGGCACGACGCGCTGGTCGGCGCCGCGCGGTTCGTCGACGGCGTGTCCGGGAAGGCAACGGCGTTCGCGGATGGCGAGGATTATTTCGTCGCCACCGTCGGTCAGATCGCGGTGGCGCCGAACGCCTTCAACGTGGTTCCCGGCGAAGTGTCCCTTGTGGTCGAGCACAGATCCAACGCCAAAGAGTTGAGCAAGAGGTTCAGCGGGGAACTCGAGCGGCTGACCAACGAGATCGCGACAGCGCTCGAACTGACATGCGCGTTCGAGACCGTGAGCACGGCGAATCCGGCCATCTGCGACGCGTTCGTTCGCGATACCATTCGCAACGCGTCCGAGGACTCGGGCAACGGCTATCTGGTGATGGCTTGCGGCGCCGGGCATGATGCCATGCACATGGCGGATATCGCGCCCATGGGCATGATCCTTGTTCCGAGCCGGGATGGGCGGAGCCACTGTCCGGAGGAATGGACAGGGCCCGACGATCTCGCCGCTGGCGTGGACGTGCTTTACGAAACGGTCCTGAGTCTCGACGCTACTCTCGATTGACGAGTTTGGCGTTCCGACGGCCGAAGCCGAAGCATTGAATCTTGATTTCCCGATCCGTTGACGGGCGCTTCGCCAGCCCCCAAGTGATCGAGCGAATGATTTGAACGCTTCGTGATTCTGACTTGAAAGTATCACATTGAAACCGAGGGCGGCTGATTTAGGGCCTGTTGACCTTCACCGCGTCGGTGACGCGTAACACTCCACTGCTCCAAGCTGTTCCGTTATCCGAAACCGCGATAAGGACCGACATGGACATTCATGTTGACCCCCAGTTCACCCCGGAGGAAGGTCCTCTGACCGATACTCGGGCGATCAAGCGCCGGCTTCTCGATTGCATGGTGCATGTGGTCGGCCGAGACCCTGATGACGCCACGGAGCGCGATTGGTTCTATGCCCTTGCCTATCTGCTGCGCGGCATTCTGGGGGAGCGGTTGATGAGCACGGCGCGTGCTCAGCACAGGGTCGGCGCGAGGCGGGTCTACTATCTCTCCATGGAGTATTTGATCGGGCGTCGTCTTCACAAGACCCTGCTCGACCTCGGGATGACCGAGACCGTTCGCGACGTGCTGTCCGAGCTGGGCGTGGACATCGACGCCGTCGCCGGTATCGAATTCGATGCCGCTCTGGGGAATGGCGGCCTGGGGCGGCTTGCCGCCTGCTTCCTCGATTCGTTGGCGACCCACGGATACCCGGGATATGCCTACGGAATCCGCTATGAGTTCGGGATGTTCACCCAGCGAGTCGAGCAAGGCCAGCAGGTCGAGCAGCCGGAGAACTGGCTGCGATATGGCAATCCGTGGGAGTTCGAGCGCCCGGGTGCGATCTATCCGGTCCGCTTTGGAGGCCGCCTGGTTCGCGCAAAGGAAGAATCCGGCGTGGAGCGGCCGCGATGGGTGGATACGGATGACGTCATCGCCATGGCATTCGACATGCCCATCTCCGGCTATCGATCGACGGCTGTAACCAATCTGCGGTTGTGGGCGGCGCGGTCCTCGCGGGACCTCGATCTCAAGAATTTCAACGAGGGCAACTATATCGAGGCGGTGCGCGATAAGACGGTTTCGGAGAACCTGTCGAAGGTTCTGTATCCGAACGACGCGACGGAGCAGGGGCAGCAGCTTCGCCTCCGTCAGGAGTACTTTTTCGTCAGCGCGTCGATTCAGGACATCCTGTCGCGCTACGCCAAGGCCCATGGCGACTTGGCCGAGCTCGCGGATCACATTGCCATACAGCTCAACGACACGCATCCGGCCCTCGCGATTCCGGAGCTGATGCGCCTGCTCGTCGATGTGCATGGGATGCCGTGGCGCCAAGCCTGGGAGATCACCGGCAAGGTGTTTTCCTACACCAACCACACGCTTCTTCCCGAGGCATTGGAGACCTGGCCGATCCACATGCTCGAATCCATTCTGCCACGCCACCTGGACATCGTTTTTCAGATCAACGAGGAGTTCCTTAAGCGTGTCCACACTATCGCTCCGGGAGATGTCGGGTTCTTGCGGCGTACCTCGCTGATCGAGGACCACTCGCGGCGCGTTCGAATGGCGCATCTGGCCATCGTCGGAAGCCGGAAGGTGAACGGCGTCGCCGAGCTGCATGCCGACATCCTCAAGACGCAGACCTTTCCCGATTTCGATCGGCTGTATCCCGAGAAATTCATCGGGATAACCAACGGGATTACGCATCGGCGCTGGCTGACACAGGCGAACCCGGAGTTGAGCGCTTTGGTGACGGACCATGTGGGCGAGGGATGGAAACGCGATCTCACAGTAATCGAAGGTCTGGTGGAGAAGGCGGACGATCCCGAGTTCCATCAGCGCTTCCGGTCGATAAAGCTGAGAAACAAGGAAAGACTGGCCTCGGTGATCGATTCGCGGCTCGGTCTGCATGTCGATCCGGCCGCGATGTTCGACGTTCAGATCAAACGGATTCACGAATACAAACGCCAGCTTCTCAATCTTCTCCATGTGATCTCCCGATACAACGACCTGCGCGACGGGAAAGGCGACGACCTGTTGCCAAGGGTCGTCATCATTTCCGGCAAGGCCGCGCCCGGCTACTTCATGGCCAAGCTCGTTATCAGGCTGGTCAACGATGTCGCCCAGGCGATCAACAACGACAAGGCGATCGGGGAGCGCCTGAAGGTCGTGTTCATCCCCGACTACAATGTCTCCGCGGCGGAGCTGATCATTCCGGCCAGCGATCTGTCCGAACAGATCTCGACCGCCGGAACGGAGGCGTCGGGAACCGGCAACATGAAGCTCGCGCTGAACGGTTCGCTGACCATCGGAACGCTCGATGGCGCCAATATCGAGATCCTGGAAGAGGTCGGGGCCGAGAACATTTTCATTTTCGGCCTTGAGGCGGACGGGGTTGAAGACTTGAGGGTGCGCGGATACGACCCTTGGAAGTACTATCAGAAGGATCCGGGATTGAAGCGCGTCATCGACATGATCGGGGAGGGGTTCTTCTCGCCGGACGATCCGTCACGGTATCAACCCCTGGTCGAGAGCCTGTTGAAGGGCGGCGACCGTTACTTCCTGCTCGCCGACTATGCGTCCTACCTGGCGTGCCAGAGACGCGTCGACGAGGCCTTCCGCGATTCGGATGAATGGACCCGCAAGGCTATCCTCAACGTGGCGCACATGGGGAAGTTCTCGAGTGACCGGGCGATCCACGGTTATGCGCGGGATGTTTGGGATATCGCGCCGATCCGGCCGTAGCCTTCACCCGTTGTGGCCGCAAAAAAGTTGAGGCGCTTGCGCGCCTCAACCCTTTGTCGTCGTCCTTGCACGCTTTCTGGTGCTTGTCGTCTTCGGTGCCGAGGGCGGGGTCGGGTTGCGCTTGCGCGGTGCCCTTTTCGGCTTGATCGTGGCCATCTCCGACATGGCTCGATACCAGTGCTCCTGATCTCTGCCATGGGGTCGACCTTCCGCCTCCCAGATTTGGTAGGCGCGTTGTTGGATGTCTGCTTCCTTGTACGTGATCTGCTTCATCGTCTTCCTCATTCTCAAGCAAAAGAGCGGATCGAATCACCGTCGATCCACTCCCCCACACACCTTCATCGCTTCACGGTCCGCAGGCACGATGAAACCCGTGCCGCAGCCGTAAAAGTTTTCGGCTGGCAGCGGCAGAGGACCCCCTGAGCCCTGCCCCGCCCGTTCTCATCAAGCTTCCGTTCTTACTTCGCTTTCGTTTTCGGCTTGGCCGCCGCCTTTGCTTTGGTCGTCTTGCGGGTTACCGACCTGGATGCACTGGCTGCTTTGGTCTTGGGCTTTGCCGCGCTGCGGGTGCCCGCCTTCGATGTGCTGGCTGCTTTGGTCTTGGGCTTTGTCGCGCCGCGGGTGCCCGCCCTCGACGCGCTGGCGGCCTTGGCCTTTGGCTTTGCCGCACCGCGAGTGCCTGTCTTCGACGCACTGGCCGCTTTCGCCTTTGGCTTTGTCGCGCTGCGGCTAACCGACTTCGACGTGCTGGCCGTCTTGGCCTTGGGTTTTGACGCCTTGCTCGGACTCCGCTTCGACGTACCGGCCGTTTTTGCTGCGGTTGAACGTTTGCTTGCAGACGATGCCGTTCCCCTCTTTGCGGTCGTCGTCCTGGTACTTTTCCTGGGCGCGGACGTTGTGCCTGAGGTAGGCCGGCCTTCCTCCCACAACTGGTAAGCGCGCGCGCGAATGACGTCGTCCACAGAGGGAGAATCGGGCGTGATCAGGTTGGGCTTAGGTTTGGTCTTGGTTGTCCTGGGCATAGCTCGAAACTCCATGTCTTGATCCCCGACGCGACCTCGCGTCTAGTTCCTCGTATACGACTTCACAAAACGGTTTTCAAACCGTTCCGGCATACTCATTATCTCAACGGGCATCCTCTCGCAACTTGACGCTTCCAATCGCCTTTCGACCGTTAACCGGAGCGAGCAAATCGCATGGGCCACGGACCGCGCATCTACAACCTGTTCCCGTTGCTCGCGGGATCCATCGAGGATTGGAAGTCCCATCTGCCGCGCATAGCGGCGATGGGATTCGACTGGGTCTTCGTAAATCCGTTCCACCTCCCGGGCTTCTCCGGCAGTCTGTACGCGGTCAAGGATTACTACCTCCTAAATCCCCGGCTCCAGGGGACGGCCAAGGTTTCGGGCGACGAGTTGTTGGGCGATTTCGTCGCAGCGGCCGAAGGGCAAGGTCTCGGCGTGATGATGGATCTGGTGATCAATCACACGGCCAAGGACTCGATACTCGTCGAACGGAATCCGCATTGGTTCGCCCGCGACGGGCGGGGCGAGGTCAAATCGCCCTCGGCCATCGACCCCGGTGACCCCGGGAAGGTGACCGTATGGGGCGACCTTGCCGAAATCGACTATGCCGAACGGCCGGAACGCGAGGAGATCGTGGCCGAGTGGCGGCGGCTGGTCTCACACTATGCCGATCTCGGGTTTCGGGGGTTTCGCTGCGACGCCGCCTACCAAGTGCCGGCCGAGATATGGAGCGAGCTGATCGCGACGGCGCGCCAACTGCGCAAGGACGCGGTCTTCGCCGCCGAGACCCTGGGCTGCCGGCTCGACCAGATCGAGGCGCTCGCTCCCGCCGGCTTTGACTGGATTTTCAACAGCGCAAAGTGGTGGGACTTCAGAGCCGATTGGCTGCTCGACCAGTATGAGCAGTTCCGGTCCATCGCGCCTTCCATCGCCTTTCCCGAGAGCCATGACACCGATCGGCTGGCCGCCGAGCTGGCGGCGCGGGGGATCGTCGATCCGCAAGAAATCGAGGCGGTCTACAGACGGCAGTATCTGTTCACGGCGACGTTCTCGACCGGCGTGATGATGCCGATGGGGTTCGAGTACGGGTTCCGGAAGCGGTTGCATGTCGTGGAGACCCAGCCGTCCGACTGGGAAGACCCTTTGTTCGATCTCAGCGCCTTCATCGCCGACGTCAATGCGATGAAGGCCGAGCAACCGATCCTCAACGAAGAGGGCCCCCAGCGCCGTCTTGTCGACGGAAACGATTCGGTGGTGTCCCTTTTGCGCCGCTCGGATACGAAAGACGGAGCGGTTATGTCGCTCATCAACCCAAGCAGCGAGAGGGGCGCGGAGTTCGATGTCAGCTCGGTGATCGACCTCCGAGTCTCCGATGCGGACGTGGTGGAATTGGCGACCCGCTCGATCGGCTCCGGCGGAGCGACCGACCGTATCGTCAGGCTCGCGCCGCTGGAGATGCGGGTGATTTCGGCCAAGGCCGGCGGAGGAGCGAACCGAAAGAACTCGAACCCCACGCGCGGGAGTGGGAAGGTGGGCCGCGCCCGCCTGCAGAGCCGCCGCATCACGATCCAGAACGTCTGGCCGGAACTGGACGACGGCCGGTTCGCGATCAAACGGGAGGTTGGCGACCGCCTCGAGGTGTGGGCCGACATCTTCCGCGACGGGCACGGCAAGATCGCCGCCATCCTTAAAACCCGCCCCGTGGATCAGGAGGGCTGGGACGAGACGCCCATGGAATTGATGAACCCGGGGCTGGACCGGTGGCGGGGCGCGGTGCGTCTGGAGCGGAACACACGCTACGCTTACACCATCGAGGCATGGACCGACGAGTTCGAATCCTGGCGGGACGAAATCGGCAAGAAGATGAATGCCGGCCAGGATGTCACGCTGGAACTGATCGAGGGGCGAGATCTCGCGGCTGCTGTCGGCACGCGCGCCGAAGGTGAGGACGGGGACCGGCTGAAGGAGATTCTTCGGGCCTTCGACAAAGCGGAAGCGGGAGAAGAACGCAGCGGACTTCTCTTGTCTTCGGAGCTTCGGGATTTGATGGCGAGATGGCCCGACCGTGGTGACGCCGTTGCCTATGACCGCCTGCTGGAGGTCGTCGTCGACCGGGTGCAGGCCCGGTACGCCGCCTGGTACGAGATGTTCCACCGTTCGCAGGGTACCGAGCCCGGGAAGAGCGCGACCTTCGATGACTGTGCCCGCCGTCTGCCCGAGATCCGGCGCATGGGATTCGACGTCATCTATTTCGTGCCCATTCATCCCATCGGCCGCGTTCACCGCAAGGGGCCGAACAATACGCTCAACGCCGGACCGGACGACCCCGGCAGCCCCTATGCCATCGGCTCTGTGGAGGGGGGGCATTACGCGGTTCATCCCGACCTCGGAACCCTCGACGATTTTCGGCGTTTTATCCGCGCGGCTCATGCCCACGGCATGGAGGTGGCGATCGATTTCGCGATTCAGTGCGCGCCCGACCACCCCTGGATCAAGGAGCATCCGGAGTGGTTTCAGTTCCGCCCCGACGGCACCATCAAATACGCTGAGAACCCGCCCAAGAAGTACCAGGACATCGTCAATGTCGACTTCGACTGCGGGGACCGGGACGGCCTGTGGCGGGAGCTGCGGGACGTGGTGCTGTTTTGGGTGGCGCAAGGCGTGACCATCTTCCGCGTCGACAATCCGCACACCAAACCGGTGCCCTTCTGGGAGTGGATGATCCGCGACGTGCAGGACCGCCATCCGGAGACAATCTTCCTGGCGGAGGCGTTCACCCGCCCCCCGATGCTGAAGATGCTTGCCAAGGTCGGCTACTCGCAGTCCTACACCTATTTCACATGGCGCAATTTCAAGCAGGAGCTGACGGAATATCTCACCGAGCTCACGCAGACCGAGGTCAAGGAGTATCTGCGGCCCAACTTCTTCGCCAACACGCCGGACATTCTTCCGCCCTTCTTGCAGACCGGGGGGCGCCCGGCCTTCATGATCCGGTTCGTGTTGGCGGCCACGCTGTCAAGCGTCTACGGCATCTATAACGGCTTCGAGCTTTGCGAAAACGACGCACTGCCGGGCCGGGAAGAGTACAACAACTCCGAAAAATACGACTACAAGGTCTGGGACTGGGACCGTCCTGGAAACATCAAGGATTTCATCGCTCGGGTAAACGAGATCCGGCGGGAAAACTCCGCCCTTCACGAACTCGACAACCTGCGATTTCATCTTGCCAGAAACGACAATGTGCTGTTCTACAGCAAGATGACGGAGACCCGAGACAACATGGTTTTCTTCGCCGTCAGTTTGAACCCTTTCGACGCGCAGGAGACCGACCTGGAGTTGCCGTTGGCGGAGATGGGCATTCCCTATGAGAGCAATTTCGAGGTCGAGGAATTGATTTCGGGAAACAAGCATCTGTGGAAGGGAGCCTGGCAGCGCGTCCATCTCGACCCCCAAATCAATCCCGCGGCGATCTTCCGCGTCACGCCGTGGAAGCATGTCGACCACGACGAACCCTGCATGTGACGTGCAATGCTTGACACCCTGGCCCGGCGCGTCGACGACACTCTTTGGTACAAAGACGCGATCATCTACGAGCTTCATGTGAAGGCGTTTTTCGACTCCAGCAATGACGGGGTCGGAGATTTTCAGGGACTCACGGAGAAGCTCGACTATCTGACAGATCTTGGGGTCACGGCGCTGTGGCTTTTGCCGTTCTATCCATCGCCCCTTCGCGATGACGGCTACGACATCGCCGACTACCACAACGTCAATCCGGCCTATGGCAGTCTTCGGGATTTCCGGCGCTTCGTTCGCGAGGCCCATCGCCGGGGTCTGCGCGTGATCACCGAGCTGGTCATCAATCACACCTCCGATCAACATCCGTGGTTTCAGCGCGCCCGGCGCGCCAAGGCGGGTTCCGTCTGGCGCAACTTCTATGTCTGGAGCGATACCGACCAGAAGTACGAAGACACGCGGATCATCTTCACGGACACGGAAACGTCCAACTGGGCCTGGGATCCCGAGGCGAAGGCCTATTTCTGGCACCGTTTCTTTTCCCATCAGCCGGATTTGAACTTCGACAATCCGCGGGTCGTCAAAGCCGTCATCAGTGCCATGAAGTTCTGGCTGGACATGGGCGTCGACGGTCTGCGGCTCGACGCGATCCCCTATCTTTGCGAGCGGGACGGCTCCAACAACGAAAACCTGCCGGAAACCCATGCGGTCATCAGAAACCTGCGGGAGTGGGTCGATCGGCACTACGCGGACCGAATATTCCTGGCCGAGGCCAATCAGTGGCCGGAGGACGTTCGTCCCTATTTCGGCGAGGGCGACGAGTGCCACATGGCCTACCATTTTCCGCTGATGCCGCGCATCTACATGGCGCTGGCGCAGGAGGATCGGCACCCGATCTCCGATATCCTGCGACAGACGCCGGAGATCCCGGAGAGCTGCCAATGGGCGATCTTCCTGCGCAATCACGATGAGTTGACGCTGGAGATGGTAACGGATCGGGAGCGCGACTATCTGTGGTCCTTCTATGCGGCCGACAGCCGCGCCCGAATCAATGTCGGGATCCGGCGGCGATTGGCGCCCCTGCTCGACAACGACCGGAACAAGATCGAGCTGCTCAACAGCCTGCTCATGTCCATGCCCGGTACGCCGTTCATCTACTATGGCGACGAGATCGGCATGGGCGACAACATCTTCCTCGGCGATCGGGACGGCGTGCGCACGCCCATGCAATGGTCGCCCGATCGGAACGGCGGTTTCTCGCGCGCCGATCCCCCCTACCTCTACCTGCCGCCAATCATGGATTCGGTTTACGGCTTCGAGGCGGTCAACGTCGAGGCGCAGGCGCGCAGCCAGTCCTCGCTCCTCAACTGGATGCGGCGCTTGATCGCCGTGCGCAAGGCGCACAAGTCCTTCGGCCGCGGCACGCTCAGCTTGCTGTATCCCGGTAATCGAAAAGTACTGGCCTATCTTCGCCAGTACGAGCAGGAAACAATCCTCTGCATCGCCAACCTGTCCCGCTCCGCACAGCCGGTCGAGCTCGACCTGTCGGACTTCGACGGCCGCGTACCCATCGAGCTTATCGGCCGCAGCCCGTTCCCGCCAATCGGCGAACTGCCCTATTTCATCACGTTGCCCGGCTACGGATTCTACTGGTTTCTGCTGGCCGAGGAAGCGGAGGCGCCGTCCTGGCACGAGGAATTCCAGAGGCCCGTTCCCGAACTGGTTACTCTTGTTCTACCGCAAGGTTGGGTCAGCCTTCTGTCAGGCGCGCCGCGCACGACGCTGGAGGCTCGTATCCTGCCCGAATTTCTCGTGCATCAGCGGTGGTTCGCGGGCAAGGGATCGGCGATCAAGTCGGTGCGTATCGCGCGGCATGTCGAGCTCGCGGCACCGCTCGGCGGCTGGCTCCTCTGCATCCTGGAGGTCCAATTCGAGGACGGCAAGACCCAGTTCTACTTCCTGCCGCTGGCGATTGCATGGGAAAGCATGACCCATGATCCCTTGACGTCGCTGTTTCCCCAAACCCTGTGCCGCGTTCGTCGGGGCCCACGTGTCGGCGTCCTGTACGACGCGGCCGCCGATCCCGATATGGTCCGGCATGTGACGAGGGCCATCGCCGAAGGAGAGACGGTCCCGATGCCGGAGGACGGACGTCTGGTCTTCTCCCGCACGACGAAGTACCCCAAGGATGCAAGCCCGGAGACACTCGAGATTCATCGCTTGAGCCGGGAACAGAGCAACACGTCCGTGATCCTCGGCGACCAGATGATTCTCAAGCTCTATCGTCGGCTCGAGCCCGGCGTGCATCCGGAGTTGGAGATCGGTCGTCACTTGGCCGAAGCGCCGGAGTTCGAGAACACGCCGCAGTTGCTCGGCGCGATCGAGGCCTTTGCGGGCGATGAGGAGCCCACGGCGCTGGCGGTACTGCAAGCTTTCGTCCGCAACCAGGGCGACGGCTGGACCTTCACTCTCGATCATCTGAGGCGGTTTCTCGACGAGGCGAAACTGTTGCCGGCGGAGATGCCGGCCACGGAGGAAGATAGCCCCCATGCCGTGTACCTGACCATCGCCAGACGTCTGGGCGTCAGGACCGCGGAGATGCATAGAGCGTTCGCCGATCATTCCAAGGATCCGGCCTTTGCGCCGGAACGGATCACGGCTCGTGACCTGAAAAGCTGGGCAAAGAAGACCCAGGCCCAGGCGCGCAGAGCCTTCCGGGACTTGCGGCAAGCGCGTCGCGCGCTCACCGAACCGATGCGCGACACGGTCGATGGCCTGCTGCGCCAGAGGCAGACGATTCTGCAGAATTTGGGAGAGCACGTTCCCTCCAGGATCGATGCGGTCAAGAGCCGGTATCATGGGGACTATCATTTGGGGCAGGTCGTCATCGTCCATGACGACGTCTACATTCTGGATTTCGAGGGCGAGCCTGCCCGCGATCTTCCGGCGCGGCGCGCGAAGCACTCGCCGCTCCGGGACATTGCCGGGATGTTGCGATCCTTCAACTACGCGGCCTGGGCGGCGTTGCTCGACCGCACGGCCGAGCAGCCGGAGACTCGCGAGGCCTTGCTGCCCCATGTGGTGGACTGGGAGCGAAATGCCGTCGCGGCCTTTTGGGAAGGCTTCGATGCGGCCATCGGGGATTGCCCATCTGTCCCGGATGACCCGGAGCAGCGCGACCGACTTATGAAGCTCTTCCAGTTCGAGAAGGTGTATTACGAGATCTGTTATGAGGCGGCGAATCGGCCGGATTGGCTCATGATCCCCCTCTCTGGCCTGGCCCGCCTTCTGCCGTCGCAGGAATGACGCATGATGACGAGCAAACGCGAAAAGGCGGTGGCCGCGGCGATTGCCGGCGGCGACTTCGATGATCCCTTTTCTTTCCTGGGCATGCATCCGGCGCCCGGAGGGAAGCTGCGGGTCCGGGCGTTCGTGCCGGGGGCGGATGCCGTCGCCATCATCGACGCGGCGGACGGCCGGGAGATGGCCGAACTCGAACGTATCCACGAAGAAGGCGTGTTCGCCGGGGTCATCGCCGACCGAACACAGACGTTTCCCTATCGTCTGAAGGCGCGCTTCAAAACCGGAACGGTCGAACTCGAGGACCCGTATCGGTTCCCTCCCGTGCTCGGAGACCTCGACGTTCACCTGTTGGTCGAAGGCACGCATCTTGGAATTTACGACCGGCTGGGCGCACATCCAACGACGCTCGAGGGCGTCTCCGGCGTCAGCTTCGCCGTCTGGGCTCCGAACGCGGGTCGGGTGAGCGTCGTCGGGCCATTCAACGAGTGGGATGGGCGGCGGCATGTCATGCGGTTGCGTCATGATTGCGGCGTCTGGGAAATCTTCGTGCCCGGCATCGGCGATGGCGAGCTCTACAAGTACGAGATCCGGGACCGGGCCGGACATCTGCTTCCGCTGAAGGCGGACCCTGTCGCCTTTGCCGCGGAACAGCCGCCGCGAACCGCGTCCGTTGTTCGTGATCTCGGCGGGTACGAATGGTCGGACGATGCGTGGCTGTCGCGGCGTCAGGCGGCCGGCGCCCTCGATGCGCCGATTTCCATCTACGAGGTTCATCTGGGGTCCTGGAAGCGGGTCGCGGAGGAGGGCCGGCGCTACCTGACCTATCGCGAGCTGGCCGACGATTTGGTTCCCTATGTTCAAGACATGGGGTTCACCCATATCGAGCTGTTGCCGATGTCGGAGTATCCCTTCGACGGCTCCTGGGGATATCAGCCGACGGGACTTTTCGCACCGACAAGCCGCTTCGGAGGTCCCGACGACTTTCGCGCTTTCGTTGATCGCGCGCATCAGGCGGGGATTGGCATTCTTCTTGATTGGGTGCCGGGCCACTTCCCCACGGACGGCCATGGCCTCGCCAGTTTCGATGGAACCCAGCTCTATGAGCACGCTGATCCGAGGAAAGGACGCCACCGCGACTGGGACACGCTGATCTACAACTACGGTCGGCGCGAGGTCGCGAATTTTCTTCTGTCCAACGCCAAGTTCTGGGTCGACGCCTACCACCTGGACGGGCTGCGGGTGGATGCCGTGGCCTCGATGCTCTATCTCGACTACAGCCGCGAGCCGGGAGATTGGATTCCGAACGAATATGGCGGTAACGAGAACCTGGAGGCGGTCGCCTTTCTGAAGCGCCTCAACCAGACGCTGTACGCGGACGGCAGCGGAGTCATGACGGTGGCCGAGGAATCCACGGCTTGGCCCATGGTGTCGCGCCCGACCTATCTCGGCGGCCTGGGCTTCGGCTTCAAATGGAACATGGGCTGGATGCACGACACCCTGCTCTACATGAGCAAGGACGCCGTGCATCGCCGCTATCACCATGACAATCTGACCTTCGGCCTGCTCTATGCGTTTACCGAAAACTTCATCCTGCCCCTGTCACATGACGAGGTCGTGCACGGGAAGGGTTCCCTGCTCGGCAAGATGTCCGGCGACCGCTGGCAGAAATTCGCCAATCTTCGCGCCTACTACGCCTTCATGTTCGGCCACCCCGGCAAGAAGCTTCTGTTCATGGGCGGTGAGTTCGCCCAGGAAAGCGAATGGCGGCACGATCACAGCCTGGACTGGCATCTGCTGGACGACCCCATGCATGGGGGGGTGAGGACCCTGCTCAAGGATCTCAATCGCGTCTATCGCGACCATGGGGCGCTTCACGAGATCGATTTCGACCCGGCCGGCTTTCAGTGGATCGATTGCCAGGATTCGGACCAGAGCGTGCTCAGCTTCCTGCGGCGGGGGCGCGACCCGCGAGACGTCGCGGTGGTCGTGAGCAACTTCACGCCGGTGCCGCGCGAGGGCTATAGGATGGGTGTGCCGGGCGAGGGCTACTACGCCGAATTGGTCAACACGGATGCCCGGGAGTATGGCGGAAGCGGCATAGGCAACGCGGGCGGGGTGGCTGCGGACGCCGTTCCCTGGCATGGCCAGCCCTTTTCCGTCGACCTGACCCTGCCGCCGCTGGCGACGTTGATTCTCCGACCGGGCGAAAGCTAAGGGGAAACATGGTGGCGAGACGGACACGGGTCTGGCCCGGCGAACCCTATCCGCTCGGTGCGTCCTGGGATGGGCGTGGCGTGAACTTCGCCCTTTTCTCGGCGCATGCGGAGAAGGTCGAGCTGTGCCTGTTCGACAAGGCGGGAGAACGGGAAGTCGAGCGGATCGCCCTTCCCGAGTACACGGATGAGATCTGGCATGCCTATCTGCCCGACATTCGTCCAGGGCAGGTTTACGGCTATCGCGTCCACGGCCCCTACGAACCTGGGAACGGCCATCGGTTCAACCATCACAAGCTTCTGCTGGACCCCTACGCCAAGGCGCTGCATGGCGAGCTGACTTGGCACGATTCGCATTTCGGCTATCGTGTCGGAGACCCCAAGGGCGACCTCTCCTTCGATACCCGGGACAACGCCCGTTACATGCTCAAATGCCGGGTCGTGGACACGGCCTTCACCTGGGGAGACGACCGGACGCCGGCCACGCCCTGGCATGAGTCGATCATCTACGAGTTGCATGTGCGCGGGTTCACGATGCTTCATTCGGATGTCTCGCGCCCCCTGCGCGGCACCTTCGCGGGCATGTCGTCGCCGGCCGTCGTTTCGTATCTCCGGGAGCTGGGCGTCACCGCGATAGAGCTGCTGCCGATCCATGGCTTTGTCGACGACCGGGCCCTTGTGGAAAAGGGCCTGCGCAACTATTGGGGATACAATTCCATCGCCTTTTTCGCTCCCCATCCCAGATATGTCGGTACACATGACCTCGGCGAGTTCAAGACGATGGTTCAGGTGCTTCACGATGCCGGAATCGAGGTCATCCTGGACGTCGTCTACAACCACACGGCTGAGGGGCAGGAACACGGGCCGACGCTGTGTTTCCGCGGCATCGACAACGCCTCCTACTACCGCTTGGCGTCGGAGAACCGCCGCTACTACCAGGACTTCACGGGATGCGGAAACAGTTTGAATCTGCACCATTCGCGGGTCCTTCAACTGGTGACGGATTCCTTGCGCTATTGGGTGCAGGAGATGCATGTGGACGGATTCCGGTTCGACCTCGCGACCACGTTGGCGCGCGTCGAGCACGGAGGGTTCGACAGCCATTCCGGCTTCCTGGACGTGATCCAGCAGGACCCCGTGCTGTCCGGCGTGAAGCTGATCTCGGAGCCCTGGGACATCGGTGAGGGCGGGTACCGGTTAGGCGGCTTCCCGCCAGGATGGGCCGAGTGGAACGATCGCTACCGGGACACGGCTCGCCGGTTCTGGCGGGGCGATGAGAGGCAGATTCCCGAGCTCGGCTCCCGCCTCACGGGGTCCAGCGACCTTTTCAACCGGCGCGGACGGCGCCCCTGGGGCAGCATCAATTTCGTGACCGCCCATGACGGGTTCACGCTCAACGACCTCGTCAGCTACGAGCAGAAACACAACGGCGCCAATCTTGAGGACAATCGCGACGGTCACAACGAAAACTTCAGCCTGAATTTCGGCGTCGAGGGACCGACCCGGGACGCCAAGATCCGCAGGCTGCGTCTTCAGCAGATGCGTAACTTTCTAACCACCCTGTTGCTCTCGCAGGGTGTGCCGATGCTGGTCGCGGGCGACGAGTTCGCGCGGACACAACAAGGCAACAACAACGCCTACTGCCAGGACAACGAGGTGAGCTGGCTGGATTGGTCCCGCATCGACGGCGACGGAAAGCGCCTCCAGGCGTTCGTGGCCAAGCTGATCGCCATACGGCGCGAGCATATCGTGTTTCGCAGATACCGGTTCTTCCACGGCCGTACGATCCCCGGAACGGACATCAAGGATATCACTTGGCTGAAACCGGACGGCAAGGAACTGACCGAGAGGGATTGGACGAACCCACAGGCCAAAAGCCTGGGCTTTCTCCTCAGCGGCGAGGCCGGCGAATACCATCTGACGCCAGCCGGCGAGCCGGAGCCGGACGATACGTTCTTCGCGATCATGAACGCGGCCGATCGAGCCGTTTCCTACGTTTTGCCCGCGCCCAACGCCAGCATGGACTGGGAATGCGTGATCGACACGGCGGACAGCGATGGCGAGTGCGAGGGGCTCCGTTTCGCCGCGAAGAGGGCCTATGAAGTGCGGTCGCGTTCCTTCGTCATGTTCGTGTTGGTCGAGAGGGAAAAGGCCGACAACGGCCGCGCCCGCGCATGAAGCACGGGCATTGCATGCCGTTCGGGGCCGAGGTTGGGGACGGCGGGGTTCGTTTTCGCCTGTGGGCACCGGCGGCGGAAACCGTCGCGTTGCGTCTCGAAGGCGCGGAGATGGCCCGTATGCTGGACATGGCCGCCGAGCCCGACGGTTGGTGGCAGGTCGAGACGAAAGAGGCGTCGTCTGGAACCCGTTATCGCTACCTCGTCAATGACGAGACCGTGGTTCCGGACCCCGCCTCGCGCTTTCAGCCGCACGGTGTCCGCGGTGCGAGCGAGATTGTCGACCCCCTGCGGTTCGAATGGTCTCAGAACGACTGGCACGGACGGCCATGGCCGGAGACCGTGCTCTACGAGCTCCACGTCGGGACATTCACGTCGGAGGGCACCTTCCGCGCAATCATCCCCAAGCTGAACGACCTTGCCGAGCTTGGCGTGACGGCGGTCGAACTGATGCCGGTCGCGGCCACGCCGGGAAGCCGCAACTGGGGTTATGATGGTGTGCTGCCCTACGCGCCGAACGCGGCCTATGGCCGGCCCCAGGACTTGAAGGCGCTGGTGGACGGCGCGCATGCGCGCGGGCTGATGATGTTTCTCGACGTCGTCTACAATCACTTCGGGCCCGAGGGGAACTATCTCCACGTCTACGCCCCCCAGTTCTTTACCGATCGCTATCAGACGCCGTGGGGCCAGGCCATCGACTTCGATAGCCGGGTCGTGCGCGACTATTTCATCCACAACGCCCTTTACTGGATCGAGGAATACCGGTTCGACGGGCTGCGGCTGGACGCGGTGCACGCCATTCGGGATTCGGGGCGGCCGCATATTCTGGAGGAGCTCTCTGAAGCGGTGGCGGGGCAAGTGGGCGAGGATCGCCATGTGCACCTGGTTCTCGAAAACGACGACAACGCGGCGCGATATCTTGAACGGCGCGCGGACGGCCGTCCGCGGTTCTTTGTGGCGCAGTGGAACGATGACATTCACCACGCCTTCCATGTACTGACCACCGGGGAGGGGGACGGCTATTACGCCGACTATTCGAAGGCGCCGGCCGGACGGCTTGGCCGATGCCTGACCCAGGGCTTCGCATATCAAGGCGATGCGTCGGTCTATCGCGGCGGGACGAGGCGTGGCGAGCCGAGCGCCCATCTCCCCTCGATTGCCTTCGTGTCGTTTATTCAGAACCACGACCAGGTGGGCAACCGGGCCTTTGGCGAGCGGCTGGCGCGACTGGCCGACCCGGCCGCCGTCAAGGCCGCCGCGGCGATCTATCTTTTGGCTCCGTCGCCTCCCATGATCTTCATGGGCGAGGAATGGGCGGCGGCGCAACCTTTCCTCTTCTTTTGCGATTTCGGTTCGGAACTGGCGGCCGCGGTGACGGAAGGGCGCCGTTCCGAATTCGCCCGGTTTGCCAAATTCCGGGACCGGGAAACGCGGGATCGCATACCCGATCCCAACTCACCCGCGACATTTAACCAATCCGTCCTGAACTGGGCGGACCGCGCGATATCGCCGCATCGGGACTGGTTGGCGCATTATCGGACGCTACTCACGATTCGCCAGCGCGAGATCGTGCCGCGATTGGCGTCGATGGAGGCGGGCGCCGGGAGATATGAGGTTTGGGGCAATGGCGCGTTGAGCGTGGACTGGCGTCTGACGAGAGAGGGCAGCCTGCGTCTGATCACCAATATGAGCGATGTCGCGCTGCAAACCGAACCAATCAAAATCTGGGAAAAGGTGCTGTTCGCTAGTGAGCCGGAGTTGGCGGGGCGGATTGCGGAGGGAGTTCTCCCGCCCTGGTCGGTGATCTGGTTTGTCGAGCCGGAGCCGGCGTGACATGAACGGGCCGAGCGCGCTGCAACGCCTTGCCGCCGCTGCGGGCATCGAAACGAGCTTTCAGGACAACTGGGGCCAGGAGCATGAGGTCAGCGAGGAAACGCTCCGCGCGCTTCTCGCGGCCATGGGCCTGCCAGTGGAGTCTTCGGGCGCAATCGATGACAGCCTTCGCCGGCTCGAGGCGCAACCTTGGTCCCGGCCGATTGGGCCGGTGCGGGTCGTGCGAAGGGGAGGGCGGGGCTGGCAAGTTCCCATCGTCCTTGCCACGGCGGCAAGCGGGCAGACTCACGAATGGAGTCTCGAACGGGGGGATGGAAGCGGTGAGCGCGGAACGTTTCGCCCAGCCGAGCTTCCCACGCTGGATCGGCGTGACTCGAACGGCGAGCCTCTGGAGCGGCGAGGGCTTGCGGTCCCGGCTTCCTTGCCGATGGGATACCACCGTCTCCGCCTGCGAGGCCCCGGCCTTGGGACGCGCTCGGAGGCACAGACGACGCTTATCGCGACTCCCGTCCGCGCCTATGTTCCCCCGAAATGGCTTCGCGGCGAGGACGGTGTCTGGGGCTTCGCGGTTCAGGTCTTCTCATTGCGATCCCGGCGGGGGTGGGGAATAGGGGATTTCCGTGATCTGAGGAAGTTTGTCCGGGGAAGCGCGGCCGCGGGAGTCGACATCGTCGGCGTCAATCCCCTGCACGCCCTCTTCGCGGGGAGGCCGGGACGGGGCGGCCCCTACTCGCCATCGAGCCGAACCTTCCTCAACCACCTGTATTTGGCGATCGAGGAGATTCCGGATTTCGCCGAGAGCGAGACGGCGCGCGAGATTGTCGGCGGCGCCGAGTTTCAAACGCGGCTGTCGGCGCTCGACGCCAAGGCGATCATCGATCACGCGGATGTCGCCGTGTGCAAACTGCGCGCCCTTTCGGCCATGTACGAGTCTTTTCGATCCCGCCATCTCGGAGACGGCGAGGGATTGCCGGTGACCGAGCGCGGCGCTGCCTTTCGCCGCTTCCAGGCGGAAGGCGGGCAGGCGCTCCGTCGTTTGGCCGTGTTCGACGCCCTGTGCGAGTATCAGGGGGACGATCGGGGCTGGCAGGACTGGCCGGAAGCCCTGCGCTCACCGGACTCCTCGGCCGTCGAGGACTTCGCGCAGTCCCATCGGGCGCGTGTCGAGTTTTTCGAATATCTGCAATGGGTGGCGGACGAGCAGCTGGCTGCCGTTGCCGAATCCTGCCGACAGGCCGGCATGACGCTGGGCCTCTACGGCGATCTCTCTCTCGGCGTCGATCGTGAGGGCGCGGATGTCTGGGCCCAACAGGAGTGGACGGCTGAAGGAGTTACCATCGGGGCGCCGCCGGACGCGTTCAATCTCAAAGGCCAAAACTGGGGGCTGCCGCCCTTCATCCCGTCCGCCCTTGAGGGCGCCGCCTATGCCCCGTTCGTGAAGATGCTGCGCGCCAATATGCGCCATTTCGGGGCGCTTCGCCTGGATCATGCCATGAGCCTCGCCCGCCAGTTCTGGATCCCGAACGGCGCGGATGCCGGCCAAGGCGCTTATGTACGTTATCCGATGGAAGACCTGCTGGGAATCGTCGCCCTGGAAAGCCGCCGCAACCGGTGCGTCGTGATCGGGGAGGATCTGGGCACCGTGCCGGACGGATTCCGCGAGCGGATGGCGCGGGCGTCCATCCCCTCCTATCGGGTCCTGTACTTCGAGAAAGAAGCCGACGGTGGGTTCAAACGTCCGCAGGACTATCCGCGGCAGGCGCTGGCCGTCGCGGCGACGCATGACTTGGCGACACTTCCAGGCTTCTGGCATGGGCACGATTTGAAGATCAGATCGGATCTCGGCCTGTTTCCGTCCCGGGACGTCGAGGAATGGATCGTCGCCGAGCGCGCCGCCGAGCGGAAAGCGCTGCTCCAAGCGCTCGCTCGGGAGGGGCTGACGGTCGGATCGGGCGGAGAGGTGGACCCGTCGGAGTTCGTCGAGGCGGTCTACCGATACCTTTCCCGGACTCCCTCCCATATCGTCGCGGTTCAGATCGAAGACGTGTTGGGGCAGCTCGATCAGGTCAACATGCCGGGCACGATTTTCGAGCATCCCAACTGGTGCCGCCGGTTGCCCAAAACGGTGGACGAGATCCTGTCGGACAACCGGTTTGTCTCGCTGTGCCGGGCCCTGCGCCATGAGCGTCCCCATGGCGGGGGGAGGAACCGATCATGAGTGCCGACGAAGACGGATCGCCTCTCGTTCCGCGCGCGACCTACCGCTTGCAGTTCGGCCGCCGGTTCAAGTTTCGCGATGCAACGCGGATCGTCGGCTATCTCGACGGACTCGGGGTCAGCCACGTCTATGCGTCGCCCTATCTGCGTGCGCGGCCGGGAAGCGCGCATGGTTATGACATCACCGATCACAACGCCCTGAACCCCGAGATCGGTGACGAGGCCGCTTTCGACGCCTTTCATGCCGCGCTCGACGCCCGGGGCATGTGCCAGATCCTGGACTTCGTGCCCAACCATATGGGGGTCGCGCAGTCGGACAACGGATGGTGGCTGGATGTCCTGGAGTGGGGACGGGGGTCGCCGCACGCGGAAACCTTCGACATCGATTGGGAGCCGGCGCGAGCGGAACTCAGGGGAAAGGTGCTGTTGCCGGTCCTCGGCGACCACTACGGGACGGTGCTTGAAGCCGGCGAGCTGGTTCTGCGGTTCGATCCGGACGTCGGAGCTTTCAGCGTCTGGTATCACGAGCACCGATTTCCAATCGCGCCGCGATCCTATGCGATGCTGCTGGGCTCGGCTTTGACGGATCTGCGCGCCCGCCTATCCGAAACTCATCCCATATGCGCACGGCTCGAAACCGTGGTGACGGATTTCCGGGGGCTTCGAACGGCGGGGCTGTCGCGGCGGCGCCTTCCGGGACTCCGGAAAAGGGCCGAGCAGCTGAAACTCGATCTTGCCGGTTTCTATCGCGAGGAATTGGACTTGGCCGAGGCCATCGAGTTGACGATCGAGCGATTCAACGGCCGGCCCGGCGAGCCGTCGACCTTCCGAAGCCTCCACCGCCTTCTGGAGGTCCAGGCCTATCGAATCGCCTATTGGCGGGTCGCGGCGGACGACATCAACTACCGTCGCTTCTTTGACATCAACGATCTCGCGGGCATCCGCATGGAGCGCCGGCAGGTATTCGACGCCACCCATGGCCTCGTCCTGCGGCTGCTTCGCGAGGGGCGTATCCACGGCCTGCGCATCGATCACATCGATGGCCTTTACGACCCCCGCCAATACTGCACCTGGCTGCGCTCGGGGGTTGGCCCGTCGGCGGCGGAAGGCGGGTTCTATCTGGTTGTCGAGAAGATCCTGGCGCATCACGAGAATCTGCGGAGCGACCTCGATGTCGACGGCACCTCGGGGTACGAGTTTCTCAATCTGGTCAACGGCCTCTTCGTCGACCCGGCCGGTGAGAAACCCTTGAGGCGCCTCTACCGTCAGTTCTCAGGCGCGGAGCAGGATTTCGATGCCGTCCTCGGGGCCTGCAAGCGGCTGATCATGGAAACGGCTTTGGCCGGTGAGCTGCGCGTTCTCGCCAACCGCCTGAGCCGCATCGCCCAGTCCAATTGGAGTACGCGCGACTACACGATCAGCACGCTTTGGGAGGCGCTGCGCGAGATCGTGCTGCACTTCCCGGTCTATCGGACCTATGTGACGGCGCGCGGGGTCTCGCCTGAAGACCGCCGCGATATCGACTGGGCGGTCGGCCAGGCCCGCAAACGCAGCAACCTTCCAGATCCGGATGTCTTCGATTTCGTGCACCGGGTTCTGACGACCGATCTCGTGCGGCCGCGGCGTTCGGGATTTCGGCGCCGCGATGTGATCGACCTGGCGATGCGGTTTCAGCAATACACCGGGCCGGTCATGGCCAAGGCCATGGAGGACACGGGCTTCTATCGGTACGTGCCGCTGCTGTCGCTCAACGAGGTCGGCGGCGATCCACACCGCTTCGCAACGTCGCTGTCCGCGTTTCATCACCTCGTTCAGGAGCGGGCCAAGCTGTGGCCGCACAGTATGCTGTGCACATCTACGCATGACACGAAGCGGGGCGAGGATGTGCGGGCACGCATCAATGTCCTGTCCGAGATTCCGGAGGAGTGGGGACGCCTGGTCAGGCGGTGGTCCCGGCTCAATCGGTCCAGGCGCCATCGCACGGATGACGGACCGGCGCCATCCGCCAACGACGAATACCTGATCTATCAGACTCTCGTGGGAAGCTGGCCCGTTGAGTTCCTGGATGAAGGCGATCCTTCGGAGGAGGAGCTCGCCGCCTATGTGGCAAGGCTGCATGCCTATCTCACGAAAGCCATGCGCGAAGCCAAGCTGCACTCGAGTTGGAGCCTGCCCAATCTTCCCTATGAGAGCGGGGTAGAGAGATTTGTTTCCGCCATTCT
>JANQJG010000048.1 GCA_028281785.1 Rhodospirillales bacterium | reverse complement strand
CGCGTGCTCGAACTCGGGCGGGTATTTCGGGGCGGAGCTGAAGTTCGCCGGCTGGGACATGGTGATCCTCGAAGGCAAGGCCAAAAAACCAGTCTACCTCTACATCGAGAACGAAAAAGCGGAGGTCAAACCCGCCGACGGCTTGTGGGGCAAGTCGGTCTGGGAGACCGAACCCGAAATCAGGGCCCGACACTCCGATCCGCAGATTCGCATCGCCTCCATCGGGAGGGCGGGGGAAAACCTGGTTCGTTACGCATGTGTCATGAATGATTTGGACCGCGCCGCCGGTCGTTCCGGGGTCGGAGCGGTGATGGGATCGAAGAATCTCAAGGCGATCGCCGTGCGCGGAACGCGCGGGGTCCGCGTTCGCGACCTTCCCTCCTTCATGGCGGCGGTGAGGACGGCGCGCGAGAAGCTCGACCCGAGCCCGCAGCGCGAACTCTTCACCTCCTGCGGCACAATGGCCATGATGGACACGACGCAGAAGCGGGGCACGCTTCCCACCCGCAACTGCCGGGACGTCCAATTCGAGGGCGTCGAGGGAATCAATGTCGCCGCGATGAAGCGGGTGCGGCCCACCGACGGGCGGCCGAACCTGATCGGCAACAAGGCCTGTTTCGCCTGCACCATCGCCTGCGGACGGGTGTCCAAGATCGATCCCACCCATTTCTCCGTGCAGGGCAAGGACGGCCGGTACCTCGGACCGCAGGGCGGGCTCGAATACGAGTCGGCCTTTTCTATGGGGCCGATGTGCGGCATCGACGATATCGAGGCCGCGACCTATGCCAACTACATCTGCAACGAAGAGGGCATGGACCCGATCTCCTTCGGCACGACTCTGGCGGCGGCCATGGAGCTCTACGAGATCGGCGCCATCACCGACAAGGAGACGGGCGGCGTCCCGTTCCGGTTCGGCTCGGCGGAAGCCTTGGTGAAGGGTGCCGAATGGGCCGGGCTCGGGGAAGGCTTCGGCAAGGATCTGGGGCTCGGTGCCAAGCGGCTCTGCGAGAAATATGGCCATCCCGACCTCGCGATGGTCGTCAAGGGCCAGGAGTTCCCGGGCTATGACCCGCGCGGGATGCAGGGCATGGCGTTGGCCTATGCCACCTCCCCCCGCGGGGCGTGCCATATGAAGGCCAAGCCCTGGTCGGACGATTTCGCCCGCGTCACCCCGGACGGCAAGGCCGGGTTGGTGAAGGAGACGCAGGACGAGGTCGCGGCCATCGATTCCAGCGGCATCTGCTTCTTCGCCACCAATGTCTGGACCCTCGAGGATCTGGCGCCGCAGATCGACGCGGCCATCGAGGGTGGCTGGGACGCGGCGAAGCTGATGGAGGTCGGTGAGCGCATCTGGACGTTGGAGCGCAAGTTCAATCTCGACGGCGGCATGACCATGGCCGACGACACCCTGCCCAAGCGCGTGCTGAAGGAGGCGGCGAAGACGGGTCCGTGCAAGGGCACCGTCGCGGAGCTCGGCAAGATGCTGCCCGAGTATTACGCGCTGCGCGGCTGGACCGACACGGGCGTGCCGACCAACGAGACGCTGTCGCGGGTGGCGGTGTAAGCCTTTCCACCCCTTCGCGGGCGATGGAGGTCGCGATGCAATACGTCATCATCGGCGCCGGTCCGGCCGGCGTGGTCGCGGCGGAGACGCTGCGCAAGACGGACCCCAAGGGCGAGGTCATGCTGGTCCGTGGGGAAGCCGAGCTTCCCTATGCCCGCATGACCATCCCCTACTACCTGGCGGGCAAGATCAGCGAGGCCGGAACCCATATCCGCCATCGCGATGATCATTTCGATTCTCTGGGTATTCGCACGGTTACGGGTCGGGTGACAGGGGTTTCGCCCGAGGAGCGTCGCGTCGTTCTCGAAGGCGGGGAGTCTCTTTCCTTCGACCGGCTGCTGGTGGCCACGGGCTCGACCCCCTCCCCTCCGCCGATCCCAGGCTTGGACCTGCCCGGCGTCGTGCCATGCTGGACCCTCGCCGATGCCCGCGAGATCGTGCGCCGGGTGGAGAGTGGCGGCCGCGTCGTCATCCTCGGGGCCGGCTTCGTCGCCTGCATCATCCTCCAGGGGCTGGCCAGCCGAGGGGTCGATCTCACCCTCGTGATGGGAAGCTCCGGCCGCATGGTGCGCAGCATGATGAACCCCATAGCCGGCGGGCTCATCCGGCGTTGGTGCGAGGCCGAGGGCGTGCGCATCGTCGGCGGGCACCGGGTCCGAGAGATTGGCGCCGGCCCCAGGGTCGTGCTGAACAACGGCCAGACTCTGCCGGCCGACCTTGTGGTCGTCGCCACCGGTGTCACCCCCAATACAGACCTGCTGGACGGCAGCGGCGTCGTGGTCGAGGACGGGATTCTCGCCGACGACCATCTCGCTACCACCGTTCCCGACATCTACGCCGCCGGCGACGTGGCCCAGGGGCCCGACTTCTCGACCCGCGGCCGGTCGGTGCACGCGATTCAGCCGGCGGCCGTCGAGCATGGCCGCACCGCGGCGTTGAACATGTCCGGCCGCGACGTGACCTTCCAGGGCAGTCTGGGAATGAACGTGCTGGAGACCCTGGGCCTGGTCTCGACCTCGATGGGGAGCTGGCAGGGCGTCGAGGGCGGTGAGGCGGCGGAAGTCCTCGACGAGGGCGGCTTCCGTTACCTCCATCTCGAATTCGAGGGCGACCGTCTGGTGGGCGTCAACTGTGTCGGCGCCACCGACCATATCGGCATGCTGCGCGGGCTCATCCAGACCCGGGTGCCACTCGGGGAGTGGAAGGCGCGGCTGATGGCCGATCCATCTCGCTTCCGGGAGGCGCTGGTCGCCCGTTCCCATATCCGATGAAAGCCATAAACGAATGAGCGTTGTTCGCGCGTCGGTCGTGCAGGCCGCACCCGTCGCCTTCGACCGGGAGAAGACGCTGGAAAAGCTCCGCGCGCTAACGGCGGATGCCGCGCGCGAGGACGCCCAGCTTGTGGTCTTTCCGGAGGCCTTCGTCTCCGCCTATCCGCGCGGACTCGATTTCGGCGCCCGAGTCGGCGGGCGGACGCCGGCGGGCCGCGAGGACTATCGCCGTTACTTCGACTCGGCGGTCGAGGTGCCGGACCCGGCCGTCGATGCCATGTCGGAGACCGCGCGCGAGAACGGGGTCCATCTGGTCGTCGGCGTCATCGAGCGCGACGGCGGTACCCTCTATTGCTCGGTCCTGTTCTTCGCCGAGGACGGCCAGTATCTGGGGAAGCACCGTAAGCTCATGCCGACGGCCTCGGAGCGGCTGGTCTGGGGCTATGGCGACGGCTCCACCCTGCCCGTCTTCGACACGCCGCTGGGGCGGCTCGGCGCGGTTATCTGCTGGGAAAACTACATGCCGATGATGCGCATGGCCATGTACGCCAAGGGCATCCAGCTTTACTGCGCGCCCACGGCCGACGCCCGCGAGACCTGGACCTCGACGGTGCGCCATATCGCCATGGAGGGCCGCTGCTTCGTGCTCTCCTGCAACCAGTTCGCCCGCCGCGCCGACTACCCGGACGACTATGCCGCGGTACAGGGCAACGACCCGGCGACGGTGATGAGCCGGGGCGGAAGCTGCATCATCGGACCGCTCGGCCAGACCCTCGCCGGCCCGCTCTATGAGCGGGAAGGCATTCTCTCGGCCGAGCTCGATCTCGATGAGATCACGCGCGGCAAATACGATTTCGACGTCACCGGCCATTACGCCCGACCGGATGTCTTCCGCCTGACCGTCAACGAACGCCCGACCCCGGCGGTCACGTTCGAAGCGGAGCCGCCCGACGCCGAGACACCCACATCCGAGACTTGAGCCCGGCGGGCGCCGGATACCGGATACAAAGCGCCTCCCCGGCCGGTCGGGAAGGCGCGACGCATGTCTGATTGACCGCGAGTGTTAGGCCTCCGGCCAGTAGCGCTCGGTGACGATCTTGTCCTCGGTGAAGAAGCGGATGACAGCCTTGCCTTGCGCCTTGACGTCGGCGAACTGCGAGCCTTTCATACCGCCGAAGGGCAGGAAGGCCACCGGTGCCGGAATCCCGACATTGACGCCGATCATGCCGCAATTGGCCTCGACCTTGAACTTGCGCGCGTACCAGCCGTTCTGCGTGTAGATCGAGGCGCCGTTGCCGTACTCATGGGCGTTGATGACGGCGATGGCCTCGTCGAGCGTGTCGGTCTGGATGATCGACTGGACGGGGCCGAAGATCTCCGTCCGATGGACTTCGGTCCCCGGCTGGACGTTGGTGAGCACGGTCGGGCCGATGAAATGGCCACCCTCGCCGCCGGGCACGCGGATGCCGCGGCCGTCGAGGGCGAGCGTAGCCCCCTCCTTAACCCCGGTCTCGATCAAGCCCTCGATGCGGGCCTTGGCCTGGGCCGAGATCACCGGCCCCATGACCATGGCTTCGTCGGCCACCTTGGGGTCGAGCGGATCGGCGACGATCACCTGTTTCGACGCCTCGATGAAGCGCTCCGTCACCTCGGCGCAGGTGTCGCGGCCGACGCCGACGATCACCGAGGACGCCATGCAGCGCTGCCCGGCGCAGCCATAGCCCGAGGTGATGAGGTTGCGGACCACGTCCTCCATCTTGGCGTCGGGCATGACCACCAGATGGTTCTTGGCGCTGCCCATGGCCTGGAAGCGCTTGCCCGTGCGGGCGCAGCCCTCGGCGATCAACCGCGCCACCCGTGAGGAGCCGACGAAGGAAACGCCGGCCACGTCGGGGCTTTCGACCAGGGCCTCGGCTGCCTCCTTGGCGCCGTTGACCAGGTTGAAGACGCCCGGCGGGAAGCCGCAATCGGCCATTAGCTCGGCGATGCGCTGCATCGTGCAGGGGACCTGCTCGGACGGCTTGACGATGTAGGTGTTGCCGGCGGCGATGGCATAGGGAAGGAACCAGAAAGGCACCATGCCGGGAAAGTTGAAAGGCGGGATCATCGCGAAGACGCCGACCGGCAGGCGCAGGACCTCGCCGTCGATGCCGGCGGCCGCGCCGACGAGCTTGTCGCCCTGCTGAAGGATGGGCATGCCGCAGGCGGCTTCCACATTCTCGATGGCCCGCTTCATCTCGGCCCGGGAGTCGGGCAGCGACTTGCCCATCTCCTCGGTGATCAGCCGCGACAGCTCCTCCTGATGGCTGACCAGGCGATCCCGGAGCGCGAAGAAATATCCTGCCCGGCGGTCGGCGGGGGTCGCCGCCCATGCAGGGAACGCCGCCTTGGCTGCGGCGATCGCACGCTCCACCTCGGCGCGATCGGAGATCGGCACCTGGGCGATGGTCTCCCCGGTGCTCGGATTCTCAACGTCCAGCCAATTCCCGGTGTCGGGGTCGCGCCACTCGCCACCGGTATAGTTGCGCAGCTTCTGGGCCCGCACATTGCTTAGCCGCGCTTCGCTCATACCCGCTTCCCTTTTTCTAGAATGAATTTTTTATAGTGTGGGTATTTTGCAATAACAGTTCCAATCAGGCAACGGAAATCATGCCTGATCTGACCATGAGACCGACATTGCGTTGGCTGTTTGTTGCTTGTGTAGAGCGAGCCCACGGCGACTCCCCTATCCGCCGCCGGCCGCTCCGTAGGCGAGCCGCGGCAGGTAGAGCGCGATCTCGGGGAACACGATGACGACGAACAGCCCCGTCGCCTGTAAGGCCAGGAACGGCAGCGAGGACAGGAAGATGTCCGAGGTCGGGATCCAACGCGGCGCCACGCCCCGCATGTAAAACAGGGCCGGGCCGTAGGGCGGCGAGATGAAGCTCATCTGCATGTTCACCAGATAGATCACGCCGAACCAAAGCGGCACATCCTCCGGCGCCACGCCGGGCAGCCCGAACAGGCCGTTGAACTCCAGCGCCTTGATGATCGGCACGAAGATCGGCACGGCCAGCAGCAGGATCCCGATCCAGTCCAGGAACATCCCGAGGAAGATCAGGATCACCATCATCAGCAGCAGGATCCCGTAGGACCCGAGGCCGGTGCCCAGGATCATCGAGGCGACGAAGTCGCCGCCGCCCTGGAGCACGTAGAAGGCGACGAAGATCGAGGCGCCGAACATGATCCATAACACCAGCGCCGAGTTCTTCAGGCAGATGTAGCAGGCCTCGCGGATCGAGGTGAAGGTCAGCCGGCCATAGAGCGCCGCCACCAGGATGGCGCCGAAGCTGCCGATACCGGCCGATTCCACGGGCGTCGCGGTGCCGGTGAAGATCAGGCCCAGGACGAGGAAGATCAGGATGAAGGGCGCGATCATGCCGCGCAGGAGGATCAGCTTCTCGACAAAGCTCACCCGCTCCTCCTGGGGCAGGGCTGGGCCCATGGTCGGGTCGATGAAGCTGCGGGTGATGGAATAGGTCATGTACATGCTGGACAGCAGCAGGCCCGGCAACACGCAGCCGATATAGAGCTCGCCCACCGATTCCTGGGCCACGACCGCGAAGATGATGGCCAGGATCGAGGGCGGGATCAGAATGCCGAGGGTGCCGCCGGCCATCACCGACCCGATGGCGAGGCGCGGGCTGTATTTCCGTTCGAGCATCGCCGGCAGGGCGATCATACCCATGGTGACAACGGCGGCGCCGACGATGCCGACCATGGCGGCGAGGATCGTCGAGGCGAGCACGGTCGCGGCGGCCAAGCCGCCCCGCAGCCCGCCCAGCCATTTGTAGACGACCGAGAACATCTCGTCGATCAGGCCCGCCCTCTCCAGCATCGCGGCCATGAAGATGAACAGCGGGATGGCCGAGAGCTGATAGTCGGTCATCATCGGGAAGATGCGCGTCGGGATCATGTTCACCATGAACATGTCGCCGACCATGTACATGAAGATGACCGTCAGGGCGCCGGACCCGAAGCTCAACGGCATGCCCGCGCTCAGCACCATCAGCAGCGAGCCGAACATCGCGATCGACAGCCAGCCGATCGGGATTCCCGCCAAGGTTCCCTGGAGGGTGAACAGAATGGGCGCATCGGCATAGGGGTCGGTGAAGAAGACGTTCAGCAACTCGACGCCGACGATGAATGCGAAGACGCAAAAGCCGATGGTGACGAACCAGCCGAGCGGCGTTGTCGGGATGAATGAATTGCGTGCGCCCACGGCCGAGGCTCCAACCTTATTCTGCATCTTGGACCTGCCCGTAATACCTGAAGGTCTGGAAGTCCTTGATGAAGCGGCTGATGCCGACGAGGGCGACCAGGAAGGCACCGAAGGGGATGGCGAACTTGATCGGCCACCAAGCGATCTGCCATTCCGACTGCGAGATATCCATGTTGTAGCCCTGAGCCAGCCAGGCGAGCCAGGACGGCAGGGCATTCTGGTCGAGGGCCTGGGCGAAGAAGTTCCAGCCCGAGAACATCATGCCGAGGATGAAGACGAAGAAGATGACCGAGGTCACCATATCGGCGCCGGCGCGTCCGCGTGGGCTCCATTTGGAATAGAAGACATCGACCCGGACATGGCCGTCGACGATGTAGGTTGCGGCGCCCGCCAGGGTGTACATCACCCCGAACATGAGGAACGCGGCTTCATGCACCCAATTGGTCGGCGCATCGAAGAAGTACCGTCCGATGACTTCGAAGATGTAGTAGACGATGCAGACGAGGGTCCACAGGGAGACGAAGACACCGATATTGTGGCACCCGGCGTCGACAAAGCGCGTGAACAGGTTTCCTGGCGGAGACCAAGCGGTTTTCTTGGCATCGTCCTCGATGTCTTCGGTGAGGGTAACACCGTCCGCGGCCTTCTTCCGGGCATCGGCCTCCGCCCGCCTGTGGGCAAGAACCATGAAGATCAGGGGAAAGACGATCATCAGGCCCCAAAAGGCCCAGTGCGGCAGCACGAAGCCGTAGCGTTCAATGTCTCCGCTCATGACAGAAACTGATACTCCCGTATCGATAACTCAAAAGGCAGAGGGATGGCCGGCGAACCGGCCATTCCGCCCTGTCCGGTTTCGGACGGTTCTGTTTGCGTGACGCCTAAAACGGTGTCCATTCAGGTTGGCGGAACGATCCCCCCCTCACCCTGCCCTCTCCCCCCGGCGGGGGGAGAGGGTTGTACAGGCTTAGCGCGGCCCGTGGCCGAGCCTTAGCCGGAGCTGGGTGAGGGGGAGAGTGATTCCAACCCATCGGACAGCGTTCTAGATGTTGAGCTCGAAGCCCTCGATATCCTTCGGATCGAGGATCGCGAAGGACGGGTTCTGCATGACGTCGAGCCAGACCTTGAGAACGCGGGCGGCGTATTTGTCCTTGTTCGCCCATTTGAACCACAGCGGCACGGCGATCTTCTTGAAGCGCACCACGTCCTCTTCCGGGAGGTGGATGACTTCGTTGCCGGCCTCGGCATATTTCGGCCAGGCTTCGGCGTTCGCCTTCTGGATGCCGGTGTAGTGCTCGAGCGAGAAGGCCTGCACCGAGTCCTCGATCAGTGCCTGCATGCGCGGCGAAAGGGATTTCCAGACCCGAATGCTGAACGCGATGTCCAGCGGATCGACGGCCTGATGCAGGGTCGGCGTCGAGGTCGGGCCCATGATCACGTATTTGGTGACCTGATGGAAACCGAGGTCGTAGTTGATGGCCGGGCCGACGAAGTCGGCGGCGTCGATGGTGCCCTTTTCGAGCGCCGGATACACCTCGGAACCCGGCAGCAGCGTCGTGCGCACGCCAAGGGCGGAGAAGGTCTCGGCAATGATGCCGCCGGGGAAGCGGATCTTGCGGCCCTTGAAGTCGTCAAGCGTGTGGATCGGCTCCTTGGCGTGGATCAGGTTCAGGTCGTGATGAATATTGCCGACGAGATAGAGACCATTCTGGGCATAAAGCTCGCGGGCGATGTCGATCAGACCATAGGAGTAATAGGCGACGTCCCACACGTCGGGACGGACCGGAGCCATCGGCCAGGAGGTCAGGAAGACGGCCGCCGGCATGCGGCTCGGCCACCGGGTCCAGAAGATGTTCTGGCCGTCGAGCACGCCATTGCGGACCGCGTCGAACACCTGGAAGTCGCCGGAGACGGCGCCTTCGGAGAAGGGCTTGAAGTCGAGCTCGCCGCCGGTCAGCTCGACCATGCTCTTGCACCAGTTCTCGAAGAGCTTGTAGCCGGTGGTGCCGGCCGACCAGGACGACTGGATCTTCAGGGTCCGGGTCTTCGCCGCCTGGCTCGCGACGTGCGGTGCGGCGACGCCTGTTGCTACCACGCTAGCGCCCACACCTGCCTTCCCTGCCGTCTTCAGGAAGCCACGCCGAGTTTCTTTGACTTTCATTGGGTACCTCCACAGTTCCCGCTTAATAGTTGAGATGAAGTGGTTTGTTGTTTGTATTTATTTTCATTTGCAGAAAAAACGATGGACGAAAATTAGAAACAATCTTCGTCTAATAAACAAATTAGCGAATGACGACATTCGTAAGCAACGAGAATCTCGGAGATTCTCGATGTTTTTCTACAATGCGGAAAAAGGCTTCTTGAATTGAGAGGGTTTTATTATATAAAAACCGCCCGTGTGATAAAGAATTATATCATTTCCAATTAGGCTCTGAAATAAAACTACACTCAGATATGCTCTGAGCGCCCCGCGAACGTTTCCTCTTCCCCGGTTTTATGTATCCATAGAGGTCGGTTCCTCTGGTCAGAGCCGTGCCGTAGAGGTGGCCTATGGCATATCTGTCCGGCGGGAAAACGCCACGCCTTCCCGGTCGAACAGGTGGCAGGCCTCGGCTGGCAGATGCAGGGTGACGGCCTCGCCGGTACGGCATTGGCAGTCGCCCTCGGCCTGCGCGACCACGGGGGCGTCACCGGGGAGTTGAACGTAAAGGAAGCTTTCGCCGCCCAGCCGTTCGATCACGAAAACGGACCCGTCGATCTTGGTCCCGCCCGGCTCGCCTTTGGCAAGCGCCAGATGTTCCGGACGGATACCGAGGGTCACCGGGTCCCCGGGACGGGCCTTGCGCGGGTCCACCGGTACTTTGATGGCCGTGTCGCCTGGAAGATCGATGAGGATGCCATCGGCCTCCACGGCCTTCGTCGTCGACTCGATGAAGTTCATGCGCGGGGAGCCGATGAAGCCGGCGACGAACTGATTGCGCGGGCGGTGGTATAGCTCCAGCGGCGAGCCGACCTGCTCGACGATGCCGGCGTTCAGCACGACGATCTTCTCGGCCAGGGTCATGGCCTCGACCTGATCATGGGTCACGTAAACCATCGTCGCGTCGAGATCGGCGTGAAGCTTGGCGATCTCGATCCGCATCTGCACGCGAAGCGCGGCGTCGAGATTGGACAGCGGCTCGTCGAACAGGAAGACCTGCGGTTCCCGAACGATGGCGCGGCCGATGGCGACCCGTTGCCGCTGCCCGCCGGAAAGCTCGCGCGGCTTGCGCTCGAGCAGGTGTTCGATCTGCAGAATCCCCGCCGCCTGACGCACCTTTTCGTCGATGCCCTGCTTGCCGTGCTTGGCCAGCTTCAGGCCGAATGCCATGTTCTCGTAGACGCTCATATGCGGGTAGAGCGCGTAGGACTGGAACACCATGGCGATGCCGCGGCCCGAGGGTGGCAGATGGTTGACCCGCTCGCCATCGAAATAGAGGTCGCCGCTGGTGATGTCCTCCAGGCCCGAGATCAGCCGCAGCAGGGTGGACTTGCCACAGCCCGAAGGTCCGACGAAAACGACGAACTCGCGGTTCTCGATGTCCAGATCGACATTCCTGATGACGTCGGTCTTGCCGAAGCTCTTGCAGACATCCCGCATCACGACGCTAGCCATGGTCACCTCCCCTGTCCGAGCGGAGATCGAAAAAAGCCGCCCCATAGGCCGGCAGTGCGAGTCCATCCCGGTCAAGCTCCGGCGGCTCGAAGCCGTGCCCCTCCAAGGGCCGCCAGCGCCGGGCCGTGTCGAGGGGAATGCGGGCCGGCCCGTCCCCCAGGTTGAAAACCGCGAAAATCCTTTGTCCGTCTCCCCGGCGCTCGAAGGCCAGCAGCGGGTCGGGCAGGTCCAGAAACGAGATGTCGCCCTCGATCAAGGCCGGCTGCGCCCGTCGCCAGGAGAGGAACCGGCGCGTGGCATTGAGGACCGAACCGGGGTCGGCGCTCTGTCGATCGACGGCGCGGTCGAGATGCTCGTCGGGGACCGGCAGCCAGGGCTCGCCCCTCGAAAAGCCGGCATGGCGCGCCCCGGCCGTCCAGGGCATCGGGGTCCGGCAGCCGTCGCGGCCGCGGATCACCGGCCAGAAGGCGAGGCCCAGCGGGTCGCGCAGCTGGCCCGCGTCGAGTTCCGACTCCGTCAGTCCCAGCTCCTCGCCCTGATAGAGGCAGATCGTGCCCCGCAAGGAAAGCAGCGCGGCGTTGAGCGCCTTGGCGAGCGCGTCCGGCGCCCGCGCGCCGCCCCATCGCGAAAGGCTGCGGACGGTATCGTGATTGCTGAACGACCAGCAGGGCCAGCCGCCATCGGAGAGCGATTGAACCTCGGCAATGGTCTCCCGAACATGGCGGGTCGAAGGCGGACCGCTGAGCAGCGCGAAGTTGTAGGCCGTGTGCAGCCGATCATCGCCGTGGATGTAGTCGGCGAGAAGCGATAGCGTCTTCGAATCCCCGACCTCGCCGAGAGCCAAGGCGCCGGGATAGCGGTCCACCAGACCCCTCACCTTCGTCAGGATACGAAGCACCTCGGGATGGTTGAGGTCGTGGTCATGGCGCTGGAACCCGCGCGGCGTCGCCGGGCCCGGATTATGAAGCTGCTCGGCGGCCGGGTTGTCCCGCAGTTCCGGGTCGTGCATGCCGAAATTGATCGCGTCCAGCCGAAAGCCGTCGATCCCGAGCGACAGCCAGTACTCCGCGTCGGCCAGGACCGCCTCCGTAACCTCGGGGTTGAAATGGTTGAGCTTGGGCTGCCCGGGATGGAAGTGGTGAAGGTAGTATTGGCGCCGCCGCGAGTCCCAGGTCCAGGCCGGCCCGCCGAACTCCGACAGCCAGTTGTTGGGCGGCGCGCCGTCGGGCTTGGGATCGGCCCAGACATACCAGTCCGCCTTGGCGCTGTCGCGGTCAGAGCGGCTTTCCGCGAACCAGGCATGTTCATCCGAGGTGTGGCACGGCACGAAATCGAGGATGACCTTCAGGCCCCGCTCATGGGCGGCGTCCAGAAGCCGCCGAAACTTGGCGAGATCGCCGAACAGGGGATCGATGGCGCGGAAGTCGGCGACGTCGTAGCCGTAGTCCTTCAGCGGTGTTCGATAGATCGGGCTGAGCCACAGGGCGTCGACATGGAGCCCGGCGAGATAGTCCAGGTGCTCGAGAATACCCCCGAGATCGCCGAACCCGTCGCCATCGGAATCGGCGAAGCTCAGCGGATAGATCTGGTAGATGACGGCACTGCGCCACCAGGCGTTTTCGGTCATGCTCTAGCCCTTCACCGCCCCGGCCGTCAGCCCGGAGACGATCCGGCGCTGGAAGATCAGCACCAGGACGATCAGGGGCACGGTCACGATCACGGACGCCGCCATGATGTTGCCCCAGGGGAGCTCGTGCTGGCTGGCCCCCGTGATCAGGGCGATGGCCACCGGCACCGTCCGCATCTCGTTGGAGAGCGTGAAGGTCAGTGCGAACAGGAACTCGTTCCAGGCGGCGATGAAGGCTAAGAGGCCGGTCGTCACCAGCGCCGGCCCCATCAGCGGCATGAACACCTTGGTGATGATGACCCAGGGAGTGGCGCCATCGACGATCGCCGCCTCCTCCAGCTCGACCGGGAGGTCGCGCATGAAGGTCGTCAGCACCCAGACCGTAAACGGCAGGGTGAAGATCATGTAGGACAGCACCAGCCCGAGAAGACTGTTGTAAAGGCCGAGGCCGCGGATCAGCTCGAACATGCCCGAAAGCACCGCCACCTGGGGAAACATCGAGACGCCCAGAATGGTGAACAGCAGCGGCGTCCGACCGCGGAAGCGGATGCGCCCGAGCGCATAGGCCGCCGTGACCGCCAGGAACAGCGACGCCACGACAGTCAGCACGGCGACGACCACCGAGTTCAGGATGTTGCGGCCGAAAGGCTGCTCCCGGAAGACGGAGATATAGTTGTCGATGCTGGCGTTGAACGGGAAGTAGTCGACGTTGAACAGGGCCGAGCCCGACTTCAGCGACGACAGGATCGCGTAGTAGAACGGGAAGACCGTGTAGAGCACGATTACGGCCACCACCACGTAAAACGCGATCTTCGACCAGGGTATCCGCATCGCTACCGCCCCCCGTCCAGCCTGAGCCGCCCGGCGGTCACATAGATGACCGTGGCGGTCGCGATGATGAGGAACAGCAGAGTCGAGGCGGCCGAGCCGAAACCGACATCCTGGAAGTCGACAAGCTGCTGCCGGGCATAGATCGACATGGTCATCGTGTCTTCGCTGTTGCTGGTCAGCACGTAGATGAGGTCGAAGATGCGCAGCGAGTCGAGCGCCCGGAAGATCACGGCCACCATCAGCGCCGGCCGGATCAGCGGCAACGTCACCTTGAAGAAGACCTTCACCGGATGGACCCCGTCGACCTTTGCGGACTCATAGCAGTCCTGCGGCAGCATCTGCAGGCCGGCGAGGATCAGCAGGGTCATGAACGGGGTCGTCTTCCAGACGTCGACCATGATCACGGCCCACATGGCCAGATCAGGGTCGGCCGTCCAGGCCAGGGGCTCCGACAGGATGCCGATCCTCATGAGCAGATCGTTAATCAGGCCGAACTGGTCGTGATACATCCATCCCCACATCTTGGCCGAGACGATGGTGGGAATGGCCCAAGGGATGAGGACCGCCGCCCGCATCAATCCGCGCCCCCGGAAATGGGCGTTGAGGGTGAGCGCGATGGCCATGCCCAGGATTGTTTCCAGGGACACCGAGACCAGCGTGAACCACACGGTGTTCCAGACGGCGCGCCACCATGTCGGGTCCTGGACCAGGAAGATGTAGTTCTCTAGGCCGATGAGCTCGTAGGATTCGAGGTTGTCGAGCGTCGCGTCCGTGAACCCGAACCAGATCGTCCTAAGAAGCGGCCACCCCGCCACGAGGGCGAGGATCAGCAGCATCGGTGTCAGGAACAGCCAAGCCGACCGAACGCGGGCCCGCGTGAGATCCGAGACTTCGGGTTTTCCCAGTTGGGCGGCAGCACGGCCCGGGCCGGGAGGCCCGAGCCGCTCCGATGCGGTGGTCATGTCGCGGCCCCCCGCGCCGAAAGGTCTACCACTTGCCCCGGCGGCTGATGCGGGTCAGGGTCCGCTCCAGGTCGGCAAGGCTGGAGGCCGCGTCTTCCTTGCCCGACAGCACGGAATGCACGGCGTTGTAGAACTCGTTGCTGACCTGATTGTACTTGGTTCCGGTGACCCGTGACGGCCGGGCGACAGCGTTGACGAAGGTATCGTACAGGTTGCCGAAGAAGGGGTTGGCGTCCAAGACCTCAGGGTCCTGATAGAGGCTGGAGATGGTCGGGTTGTAGGAGCCCTGGATCGCCCGCCTCTTCTGCTCCTCAGCGCTGGTCAGATAGCGCACGAGGTCGATCGCCGCCTCGGCGTTCGGGGAATACCTGGACACCGCGAGCTGCCAGCCGCCGAGGGCGCCGGTGTTCTTTCCGTCGGCGCCGCCCTTGGGCAGGGCGACCACCCCGATCTTGCCCTTGACCGGGCTGTCGGCGCTGTTGCCGAGGGACCAGGCATAGGGCCAATTGCGCATGAATACGGCGTTGCCGGACTGGAAGACGCCGCGCGCCTCCTCTTCCTGGTAGTTGAGCACGCCCTTGGGCGTAATGGTTCCGACCCAGGACGCCGCCAGGTCGATGGCGGCAATGGCAGCGGGGTTGTTGATCGTGATCTTGCCGTCGGCGTCGACGATGGTGCCCCCGCCCGCGGAGTCGATCCACTCCAGCGCGTCGCAGGTCAGCCCCTCATAGGCGCGGCCCTGCCAGACGAATCCCCACATCTTGTCGTTGCCGGCCGCGCGCTCCGCATCCTGGACCTTCTGCGCGGTCTCCGTCAGCTCCTGCCAGGTCGTCGGCGGGCTGGCGCCGTGCTTGTCCAGCAGATCCGTGCGGTAGTAGAGCACGCCGGCATCGGTGAACCAGGGAACCGCCACCAGGCGATCGGCCACTGTGTTGTTCTCGATGATGGGCTGGAAATGGGCCGCGACCTCGTCCGCGCCGAGATGGGATTTGAGGTCGACGAAATGCTTGGCCAGAATGCCGGGCCAGATCACGTCGATCTGGAACACATCGATATCGGGCGCCTTGGCGGCGAGAAGCTGCTGGTAGAGGGCCAGCCGCTCCGTGGCCGAGTTGGGCGTCGAGACGATGTTGACGGTGTGCCCGCTTTGCTTGGCCCAGGCCTCCGCCCCTTCCCGGCACAGGGCCAGCTCCTGGCCCACGGCCCCGCAGGAGATCGAGATTTCGGCGGCGGGTGCGCCATGCGAAATACCAACGGTCACAACCGCCGCGAGGACGGCGAGAGCGCGTCTCATTGAGCCTCCTCCTTGTTCTCACTCATTTGATAATGAGCTTGGCGTCGAGCCTTGGCCGACCCAAGCCCGATCTTGCCAATCATCTTATCCTGATGTTGGCGGTAAGCCAAACCCGTTCAAGTTGAGTTCGGCTTCGAAGGAGGCTCGAAACCGCGCGTTGACGCCTTATCTCAGTGACCGGAGGTGGGCGGTCGCGGCGTCACGCAGTAGAACGATATCCGAGACCGCGGTGACCAGGTCGTAGCCGCGGGCCTGCATTGCCTGCGGCGGGTCGCCCTTGACGGCGAGACCTCCCATGGGCTGACCGGCATCCTTGATTCGCGCCTCGGCGGTGTGGCGCAGGGCCACGACCTCCGGATCCTCCATCTGGCCGAGCTTGCCCATGCTGGCCGAGAGGTCGAAGGGGCCGACGAACAGCATGTCGACGCCCTCGACGGCGGCGATGGTCTCGATGTTCTCGACCGCCTGGACGCTCTCGATCTGACAGATCACCATAAGGTTGTCGGGCTGTTCATCGAAGTAACGGTCGCCTTGGAAGCCATAGTCGGATGCCCTGACCAATCCGTATGCCGCGCCGCGGACGCCGGCCGGCGGATAGCGGCAGGCGGCGACGGCGGCGCGGGCCTGCTCGGCGGTGTCGACGCTCGGCACGATGACCCCCTCGACCCCGATATCAAGCGCCCGCTTGATGTAGACGGGGTCGTTCCACGGCACCCGCATCAGCGTCGTCGCCGGGGTGGCGGAAACGGCCTGAAGCTGGGAAATGGCGTTCAGCAGATCGCCGGAGCCGTGCTCGTGATCGATGATGACGGCGTCGAAGCCCGCGAGCGCGACCACCTCCGCCGCGATCGGGCTGCACATGTGGAGCCAGCAGCCGATCGCCCGCTCGCCACGGCGCAGGCGCTCCTTCAGCGCGTTGGTCTTGTACATGGACGTTTTCCTTTTGCGTTCTCCGGCATCGCCGGCGACGTTGCTTTTGATGGCCTAGCGGTAGATCAGGGTCGGCAGCCACAGGGAAAAGGCGGGCACGAAAGAGACCAGAAGCAGAACGGCGATCAGGGGAATCAGAAACGGCAGCGTCGCCTTGGTACATCGCTCGAAGGGGACGCCGGAGACCCGGGACAGGACGTAGAGGACCATGCCGACGGGCGGCGTCAGCAGCCCGATCATCAGATTGAGGACCATGATCACGCCGAAATGGACCGGGTCGATGCCGAACTGCACCGCAACGGGCAACAGCACGGGCACCAGGATGGTAATGGCCGCCACCGTCTCCATGAAGAAGCCGACGATGAACAGGATGACGTTCAGCAGCAGAATCACCGCGAATTTGTTGTCGGTCAGACTTGTGATCAGCACCGCGACCTGCTCCGTCACCTTGTTCTGGGTGAGGATCCAGGCAAAGATCGAGGCGCCGGCCACGATCAGCAGGATGATGGCCGTGGTCTCAATGGTTTCCATCGAGACCTTGAGCAAGCGGCCGACATTGAGAGTCCGATAAATCACCAAGCCCAGGAACAGGGCCCAGATGACCGCCGCGGTCGCCGCCTCGGTCGGCGTGAAGATGCCAAACAGGATGCCGCCGACGATGATCACCGGCGTCATCAAGGACAGGAAGGCGCCCAGGAAGGTACGTCCCAGAACCCTCAACGAAAAGCTCGCGTCTCGCGGGTATTTCCGCTTGTGGGCGAAATAGCCGACCATCAACATCAGGGCCACGGCCATCAGAAGGCCGGGGATGAACCCGGCAGCGAACAGCTGACCGATGGAGGCGGACGCCATCACGCCATAGATGACCATTGGGAGGCTGGGAGGAATGATCGGGCCGATGGTCGAGGACGCGGCGGTCACGCCGACCGAGAAATCGGCGTCATAGCCGGCGTCGCGCATGGCCTTGATCTCGATCGTGCCGAGCCCGCCCGCATCGGCCACCGCCGCGCCCGACATGCCGGCGAAGATCACCGAGGCACCGATATTCACATGCCCCAGCCCGCCGTGCATCCATCCGACACAGGCGGTGGCGAAGGCGAAAATGCGGTTGGTGATGCCGACCGCGTTCATCAGCGATCCGGCCAGGATGAAGAACGGCACGGCCAGCAACGGGAAACTGTCGACGCCGTTAACCATGCGCTGCGCCACCACCAGGTCGGGCAGCCGGCCGCCAAAAAGCAGAACCCAGATCAACGAGGACCCCGCCAAGGCGAGCGCAACCGGCATCCCGATGACCAGCATCATGAAAATGGCGACGAACAGGAACGCCATGTCCTGTCCTTCGATCGCGAGCCCGATGGCGCAGGCGAATGCAATGATGAGCAGCAGCGTGTTGATTTTCGGCGCGATGCGTCCCTTCACGATGCCGCTTCCTCGTCCAAACGGCGTTGTCGTTCAATGCAATGCAACGCCATGTCGCTCCCCCCCTGCCGCCAATGGCGCAACGCGACCTGGATAGCGCGGACCGTCATGAATACGAAGCAGGCGCTCACGATGTAATAGATCACGCTTTTCGGCATATCGATGGAGACCATCATCTGACGGGTCCGGCCGGCGACCCTGAAGCTGATCCAGGCCAACATGGCAAAAAAGCCGATACGCGAGATATCGATCAGAATCGAAAGGACTTTCGCCGTGATTCCGGGGATGTAGCGGTAGAAGAACTCCACCATGATGTGGGTGTTTTTGCGAACCGCCATGATCGCGCCCATGAAGCCGGTCATGATCAGGAGATAGCGGGCGATTTCCTCGGTCCAGGCCAAGGCATCGTTCAAAACATAGCGGGTGAAGAACTGGAGGAAGATGTTGAACGCCAGAAGCCAGAAGACGACCAGGACCACCTTGTCCTCGGGGCCGAGCTCCGAGAAGCGCATGGTCATGTATTCCTCCTCGACCTCGAAGGTCGAGGACTTGCCGTCCTCGTGTTCTGGAAGTCCGGACATCTTCCTCCTCACTTCTTTATCGACTGACCGGACTTACTTGTTGAGGGCCTGCAGACGGTCCCACACGTCCTGCGGCCAGGGCATCTTGTTGGCGCTATAGTACTTGGCGGTCGCGGCCTGCATGGCGGGCACGTCGACGTCCGTGTTGACAACGTTGCCCTGGGCCTCGAACCAGGCGACCAGGTCCTTCTCCTTCTGCTCGACCTCGGCCGTGCAGTTGGCGGCGGCCTCGACCAGCACATCGGTTATCAGCTTCTCGTCAGCGTCGCTGATGCGGTCGACCAGCGGGCCGCCCAGGATGGTCAGCAGGCTGTCGGTGATGTGGCCGGTGAGGTTGATGTATTTCTGCACCTCATAGAATTTCTTGGCCTGGATGGTCGGCAGCGGGTTCTCCTGCGCGTCGACCACGCCCTGCTGCAGGGCCAGATAGACCTCGGCGAAGGCGATTGGCGTCGGGTTGGCGCCGGTGGCCTCGGGGAAAATGGTATAGGCCGGGGCGTTCGGCACGCGGATTTTCAGGCCTTCCATATCAGCCGGCTGGCTGACCGGCTTTTTCGAGGTGACATGGCGCTGGCCGTAGTAGGTGGCGGTGATCGCCTTGTGGCCGGTGGCGTCCAGATAACCCTTGGCCAGATCCTGGAACAGATCGCTGGACATGAACGTCTTCCAGTGGTCAACCGACGCATAGACGTATGGATAGCCGCTGATGCCCATCGGGGCATAGGAACGGCCGGCGAACTGGAAGCCGGTGTAGATGATGTCGACGGTGCCGAGGGAGAGGCCCTCGTTGATGTCGACTTCCTTACCCAGCGAGGACGCCGGGAAGACCTCGACCTCGAAGCGTCCGTCGGAGCGCTTCTTGATCTCGTCGGCCGCCCAAAGAGCCCATTTGTGATAGGGCTGACTGGCCTCGTAGACATGCGCCCATTTGAGTTTCTCCTGGGCTTGGGCCGAGGCGCCGATGGCCATGGCGACCGCGAGAACGCCGAGCACGAAGAGTTTCCGGAGCATCATTGATGTCCTCCCTTGTTTCGGATGAAAGAGATGGTAACGCCGGAAGCTTCAGTCAGTTGATGAAAGAAATCTTCCGACGCGAATCTCACCGTTACCAAGTGCAATACTTGCAGTCTTGAGGAGTCAGAGGATATCGCCCGTCGATTTTTGTAGTATTGAACGAGGCAATCCATGAGGTTTTTTGATTAAGCCTTGCCCTGTTGAGTGAGTGTCTTTTGCATGCACCCACAAAAACAAATCCTACAGGCAACGATCCAATTTTGACAACAGGGTTTTTGCTGGTTAGAGCCTGGACATTCTCGGGCGCCCACCCGGCCATTCAATCGGGATCCTTTTCGGCGGCGACCAGCCGGTCGACGGCCTCGATATAGCGGTCCATGTCGAACTTGCGCAGAAGGCCCTTGTCGTTCATGTAGCGGATCTTGCCGAAGACCGGACGTTCCGTCCAAGCCCGGTCGTGAAGCCCGAAACACCAGGCGACATTCGCGTAGGAATTGGGATCGCGGCCGTCGAGGAAATATTTGTTGTTGAGCGCGAGCGCGGTGGCGAAAGCCTGTTCGGGCGTCGCGCTCCATTCCAGGATCTTCTTCGCCCAATACATGCGCATGTAGTTATGCATGAAGCCGGTATGGACCATCTCCCGCATGGCCGCGTTCCAATTGGGGTCGTGGGTCTCCGCCGCCTCCAGATCCTCGCGGCCATAGATGCGCGCGCGGCGGTCGCGCGCGTGATCCGAGAGGGTTCTTCGCGCCCACTCCGGCAACGCGTCATAGGAATCGTAGCTGGGCGCGAAGTGCACGAAGTTGATCGCCAGTTCGCGGCGGACGATCAGCTCCTCAAGGTAGGTGCCGCGGTCGTTCCGCGACCCGCCCTGGGTCTCCTGGACCCTGCGGGCCAGCTCCACCGGCGAGATCTGGCCGAAATGCAGGTAGGCGCTCATGAACGAGCACTGCCAGTCGCCGGGTTCGTTGCGACCGTCGCCATATCCCGGCAAGCGGTTGCGAAGAAACTCGGCGAGCCGCCGGCGGGCTTCTCCCGTGCCGCCCGTGAACCGCTTCACCGGCCCCACGGTATGGTCGATGTCGAGGCGCGCGAGAAGGCGGCTGATATCGGAAAGGTCGACATCGCTCCCTAGCATGAGGCCAAGGCCGTCCCTCGTGACCTCGCTGTCGTCGAGCGATCTCAGATAATCGTCGCGGTGGCGCAGAATCTTGGGGCGCAGGGTGCGGGCCGCGAACTCGCTCTTGTCCGACGCCACATCGACGGGCACGACCACATCACCCTCGATTTGAACGACGGGGCACGGAGCGCTGCCGGCGACATTCTCGCGCCATTTCCTTTGGTGGCGCAGATAGCCGCGATCGCAGACGAGGAGCGCCGCGTCGCGGGCCAGATCCAGCGCGATTTTCTCGGGGGCGCCATGGCGAACCGCGAAAGCGATCCGCCGATTGGCGAGCCTGCGCCCGACATCCTGAAGTCCTTGCAGCATGAAGGCATAATGGCGGGCATTCGCTTCCGGATAGTCATCCATCACGCCGAAAACGACGGCGACGGGCAGGTCGCGGCCATTGGCTTCGCGCACCGCATATTCGAGCGCCGGATTGAAGCTCGCCCTCTGCGACTGCTGCATCCAATAGAGCACAAAGTCTCCGCCGCGCTCGGCCCTGTCATTCAGCCTTTGGATGCGGGTAGGTTCAATCATGTATCGCCCCTAGCTCGACTCCTGACCAATCTTATACGGCTTGTCCGCCCGGTTCGGCTCACATCGGCAGCCTTTTGCGGCAAGGGCGTCCGTTGCCCGGCCCGTCGCGCCTCCCCAGCTCCACCGACCGTGGTGAAGGCTTTGAAGCGAAGATCCACGCACCGAATGGGCCCTCCGGCATTCAGCCATCCGGCGGTGTGACAAATTTTGTCGAATCGTCGGTTTTCATCGTGTTGCCCCTTGTCCGCCGGTCATCGCAAGAACACATGTATTCATGGGTGTCGATCGACACCGGCCGTGCCTTCTCCTAATCGTGAACGTCGTTGGCCCGGACATCGGTTGCAGCCGATAAGAGAATTTGATAGTTTTTCGGCTATCGCTTTATTTATCCTCGCAAGTTTAGAAAGATACTAAAACTTGAGGCCGAAGAGCCAATTTCCACTTTCCGCATGAGTCGGCAAATGGATATTGGGGAGGATCGAGCAATGATGACCAAATCCTATCAGGTGGAATTCTACCGGCATCTCTTGAACAGCTATGGCCATCCGTATCGCTCGCGCTTGACATCGGTCCGTGTCGCCGACTGCTCCGATGAGTCGCAGGCCGTGGTCCGGGCCATCGAGCGGTTCAAGTACGAATGGTCCCTATGGGACTGGCGGGCGCTGGCCGACGAGTATGTGGTCCGAGAAGACCTGAAGCACTAGCTACGCGAAAGCCGTCGCGCGAGCGCGACGTGAGAGCGGGCTTGGGGGTGGGGTTGGCCGTGCTGCCCGCCGAAAACCCCCGGCCAGCGGAAGGCTTTTTACTGCAGAAGCCTGATTTTGTACGTTAAATCGCGACTAGATCGCAATACAATCCACAAGCGGCCGGACAAAGGCGACAACCTCATATGTTTGTCTAGGCCTCACCTCAAAAAAAGCGGGTGGAAAATACCGCTCTTATATCAAAGGGTTGTCCATGCCCGATTCTTGAGCATCCGATAAAGGTCTTTCCGCCATAGGCCTTTGGTGATTTCTCCCGGAGCGTTTCCACAGACTTATCCACCGATTCTGTGGAAACGACGCCGTTCCCAAGGGCATCCGGAACGCATGCGTTTCGCCATGCGCATTAGATGATGTCGTATGATACAATCGCGGCCCTGTCCAATAGGTTGGGTTCGGGCGGAAGAGGGTCTGCCCGACCCGGCAGCCGCACAGAACACAAGCGACCCGATCGGGACCATCCGGGCCTCGGAGTTCGTTCTGGGAGGATGCATGAGCGAGCCGGCAGACGCCACCGACGACGCGCATGGCGCGGCGGGGAGAGGGCCGTGGCGGCCTGCCGGGCCTGATCGCAGGCTCCGTGATGTCGGTTGGCTCGTGTTCGCTCTACTGGGCGCTGTTCTTACGGCCTCCTCCGTGGCCGCCCAAGACCCGGCCTGGGAGGAAGACGCCGTTCGCGAGGCCCGTGAAATCATCTGCAAGGCCAATTACCAAAGAGATCTTCCCGGCTTTCGAAATGACGCTCCGGGATCGGATGCGCGCTCCGGCGATGGCAAGGAGGTTCTCCCTCGCGGCCCAGTCTGCCCCTCGGACAACAGGCCGCAATGGCGGATTTCCCTGCCCGCCGAGGTCGGGGCGATCCTCCGCCTGTTGCTGTGGATGGCGATCTTCGTGTCCGCGGCCCTGCTGCTCTATCTGGCTGCGGGTGAGTTTTCCTCGGCGCGCTGGGGGGCGAACCGGTTGCGGGAAGGCGGTGTCGGCGAAAATGGAACGGACGCGGCGGGTTGGACAGCCGGGACTGTGGATTTCGTCTCGGAATCCGAACGCCTGGCCGCCGCCGGCGAGTATGCGGAGGCGGTTCATCTCCTGCTCCTGGGGGCGCTCGAACGCCTGCGCGAGGCGTTGGATGTGGAGCTCGGGGCGTCCCTGACCAGCCGTGAGCTTGTCGAACGGCTGGGCTTGGCGGGCGAAAGGCGATCCGCGTTCGGGGTGCTCGTCTCCACGGTCGAGCTCTCGCGCTTCGGCGGCCGCCGTTTGGATGCCCGCGTCTACGCCAAGTGTCAGCAATGCTACGCGACCTTGGCGGACGGCCCGGGAGGAGGCGCGCGATGACGAGCGGAGGCGCCTTCTCGTCGCGTACCGTCCTCTGGCTCATCGGAATTGGATTCCTGGCGTTCGGCGGGGCCTTGGCCCTGATCCTTTTCGGCGAGAGTCTCGGCGGGCTCCGCAGCCCCGGCGCCAACAGCTATTCCTATTCGGCGCTGGGGCACCGCGCGTTCGTTCAGACATTGCGGGCGCTGGACATTCCGGTCGTGGTCAGCCGCGCCCGCTCTGGCGAGAAGGCCGGAGAATCGGCGCTTCTCGTGGTCGCTGAACCGAACCGCGAGATGATGGGGCGGGAGGAGCTGGTGGAGATGCTGTGGGTCCCCCAGTTGCTGCTTGTCCTCCCCAAATGGCAGGGTCAGCCGCACCCGCTCAACCCGCAATGGATGGGGTCGGTCGACCTGCTTCCCGCTTCGGAGGTGGCGACCGTCCTGAAGGCGGTCGTCCATGCCGAGCTGGTTCGGCCCACCGGGGAGGTGTCATGGCGGCCCGGCCGGTTCCGGGCAACGCCGACCCTAAGCCGGCCACAGCTTATTCGCTCGCCCCTGCTCCGTCCCATCGTCGCCGCCGAGGAAGGGATGCTCGTGGCGGAACTGACCAGGCAGCGAGGTCGCGTATGGATCCTGGCGGATCCGGACCTGATCGCCAACCACGGCCTCGGGAAAGGCCGGAACGCGGCCCTCGCGATGTCTATGATCGAGACCCTGCGGCCGTCGGGCGGCGCTGTGGTTGTCGACGAGTCCAGCCACGGGCTGTCGCGGCCGCCCAGTCTGTGGCGCGTCTTCTTCGAGTTTCCGTTCGTGGTCGCCACCCTTCACGCGGCCTTGGCTCTGGCCGTGCTCATGTGGTCCGCGACCTCGCGTTTCGGCGCGCCGGCCGCGAGCGAACGCGCCCTGGGCGCGGGCAAGGCGATCCTCATCGACAACGCCGCCAGCCTCCTGCTCCATGGCGGGCATGGGAAGGAGATCCTCGGCCGGTACGTTCGGGTCACCTTGGCGGAGGTGGCGCACCGATTGCAGCTTCCGCGCGGCCTCGAGGAGTCGGACGTCGCGGTACGCCTGGATCGGATCGCCGCGGCGCGCGGACGGGAACCCCGCCTCGGAGACCTGAATCGTCGTGTCCAGTCCCTGGTGTTCGGCCAGGGCGCGGGGGAGCGCGCCCTTCTGCAGGCGGCGCGGGATGTATTCGTATGGAAAGGGGAGATGCTGCATGGACCTGGAGGCGATACTAACCCTCGCTGAGCGTCTGCGGACCGAGGTGCGAAAGACGGTCGTCGGCCAGGAAAACGCCGTCGACCTGATGATGGTCGGCCTGCTGTCCGACGGCCATATCCTCCTGGAGGGCGTGCCGGGAACCGCGAAGACCCTGCTCGCGCAAAGCTTCGCCGCCGCCCTGAGCCTCCAGTTCGGCCGCATTCAGTTCACGCCGGACCTGATGCCGGGCGATGTGCTGGGCACCAACCTGTTCAACTTCCAGAGCCACGAGTTCAGCTTCACGCGGGGGCCGATCTTCACCCAGATTCTGCTCGCCGACGAGATCAACCGCACGCCACCCAAGACCCAGGCGGCGCTGCTGGAAGCGATGCACGAGCGCGCCGTCACGATCGATGGCCAGACCTACGATCTGGGGCCCCGCTTCATGGTCATCGCCACCGAGAACCCCATCGAGCATCAGGGCACCTATCCCCTGCCCGAGGCCCAGCTCGACCGCTTTCTGTTCAAGCATATCATCGACTATCCGAACCGCGACGAGGAGCGCGCCATCGTGCAGCGCCATGGCCACCGCGCCGTGATGCCGAAGCTCTCGGAGTTCGGCGTGGCGCCGGTCGCGGGAGTCGAAGAGCTGGAGGAGATGCGCGCTTCCATCGAGGCGATCCGCCTTTCCGACGACATCGTGGATTATGTGGTCGATCTCGTGCGCGCGACCCGCGAGCACCCCTCGCTCCAGTTCGGCGCCTCGACCCGCGCCGCCAACATGATCGCCTCGGCGGCCCGCGCCCGCGCGGCGCTGCAGGCGCGCGACTATGTCATTCCCGACGATGTGAAGATCCTGTCGCTGCCGGCCTTACGCCATCGCGTCGTTCTGGCGCCGGGCGCCGAGATCGAGGGGCTCAGCGGAGACCGGGTGATCACGCAGATCCTGGAACAGACCCCGGCGCCGCGATGATCCGCCCAACCCTGCGCGCCGTCCTGATTTTCGCGGTCGGCGTTCCGATTTCACTGATCCTGGTGGTCGCCGACGAGCGGCTCTGGCCGCTGGCCCTGGCCTATCTCGGCCTCACCGTGCTGATCGCCGGCGGCGACGCCGCCCGCGCCCTCCGCTTGAGGCGGTTGACGGTCGAGGTCCAGCGCCCCCAGCAGCTCTATATCGGCGAGCCGGGCGCCCTCCCGGTGAGCCTAACATTGGACCGCCGTCCGGTCGCCACCGATATCGAGCTGCTCTGCGATGTCGGCGCCTTGCTGGAGAGGCCGACGATGCAGCGCGTCCGGCTCGGTGGCGACGGACGCGCCAGGCTCGACATCCCCTTACACCCGAAACGGCGCGGCATGGCGGAGGTCGAGCGCCTGTGGCTGCGCTGGACGGGACCGCTCGGCCTGATGTCCATGCGCCGCATCCATGAGGTTTCCGCCGAGATCCCGGTGATCCCCAACCTGCGTGCCGTGAGCGCCACGGCGATCCGCTTCCTGGCCCGGGATGCCCCGGTCGGTCTGAAGTCGCAACGGCAGCAGGGCGACGGCTCGGAGTTCGAATCGCTGCGCGAATACGTTCCCGGGCTCGATCCCCGCACCATCGACTGGAAGCATTCGGCCCGCCATCACGAACTGCTGTGCAAGGAGTTCAGGGCCGAACGCAACCACCAGATCGTGCTCGCCTTCGATACCGGCCATCTGATGGGCGAGCCGCTTGCCGGACTGCCCAGGCTGGATCGCACCATCAATGCCGGCTTGATCCTCGCTTACGCGTCCCTGCGGGGGGGCGACCGGGTGGGTCTTTTCGGTTTCGACTCGGGGGTGCGGCTGTTTGCCCATCCGCTGGGCGGGCTGCACAGCTTCCCCCGGCTTCAGCGTCTGCTCGCGCAGCTCGACTACGGCCAGGAGGAAACCAATTTCACGCTCGGCCTGATGGACCTGCTCGGGCGATTGCATCGGCGTTCCCTGGTGATCCTGTTGACCGAGTTCGTCGACACGGTCACGGCCGAGCTGATGGTGGAGAATCTGAGCCGCCTGGCTTCGCGCCATCTTGTGATGTTCGTGACCTTGCAGGACCCGGGCGTGGCGGAGACCCGCGACCTGCCGCCCCGGGAGCTGCAGGACATGGCCCGTTCGGTCGTGGCCCACGACATGATGCGCGAGCGCGACGTGGTGTTCGAGCGGCTGCGGCGGCTCGGCGTGCTGTGCCTCGACGCCCCGCATCAGCGCGTCGGCCCCGACCTTGTGAACCGATACCTGCTGATCAAGCGGCGCGAGATGATTTGATGGAATGACCCGGCGGTTGAGACGAGACCAACCATGGCCGAGTTGAAACTCAAGAGCTTCGAATTCCGGCGCGAGCGCGAGGCCGCCTGGCGCGAGCTCGAGGGCTTGGTCACCCGTGCCGAGTCGGGCGGCGTCCGGGCGCTCTCGCCCTGGGAGCTGATGCGGCTGCCGACCCTCTATCGTGGCGCCCTGTCGGCCCTGTCGGTGGCGCGCAGCATTTCCCTAGACCGCGCCCTGCTCGACTATCTCGAGAGTCTCTCGGCGCGGGCCTATTTCGTGGTGTATGGCGCGCGCAGCCATTTCGGCCAGTCGGTCCTCGACTTCCTCCGCTTCGGCTTCCCCGACATGGTGCGCAGGTCCTGGGGCTGCGTGTTGATTGCCGCCCTGTGCCTGACCCTTGGGGGGATGGCCGGGTTCCTGCTGACGGCTGGCAATCCGGACTGGTATTTCACCCTGATGCCGGAGGGATTGGCGTCCGGGCGCTCGCCCACCTCGACGACCGAGGAGCTGCGCGCCGCCCTTTTCCATGGAGGGGACAGCGCCGAGGAGGAACTCGTCCTTTTCTCATCCTTCCTTTTCACCCATAACGCCGGGATCGGAATGTTCGCCTTCGCGCTGGGCATCGCGCTCGGGGTGCCGACGGTCGTCCTCCTGCTCTACAACGGGCTCATACTCGGAGCCTTCGCCGCTCTCTATGCCGGCCGGGACCTCTCCGTGGAGCTTTGGGGGTGGCTCTTGATCCATGGCGGGACGGAGCTCTCGGCCGTCATTCTGTGCGGCGCCGCGGGGCTCAAGATCGCCGCCGCCGTGGCCTTTCCCGGGGAACAGGACCGGCTGAGCAATCTCGCCCGCGCCGGGCGCGGGGCGGCGCGGATCGTGCTGGGCGCCGTCGTCATGTTCTTCATCGCCGGGCTGCTGGAGGGGATCGGGCGCCAACTCATCCAGGACACCGTGATACGCTATGCCGTGGCCATCGCCGTTCTGGCGTTCTGGACGGCCTATTTCCTTGCCGCCGGCCGGGGCCGGACCCATGGCTGAAGCCACAGCCCAGGCATCGGCGCCACGGCCGACCAGGGCGGAGCGATCGCGGCGAACGATCGTCACGCCCGAGGGCGTGCCGCTCATGGTCGAGCTGGCCGAGCGCGGCGAGCGCGCCGGTGCCGTCCTCATCGACCTTTTGTTCATTCTGATCATCCTGATCGTGATCTGGCTGGCGGTATTCGGCGCGACGGCCGCCAGGGAAGGCGGCGGTTTTGGCTGGATCCTGGCCTTCGTTCTGCTTGTGTCGTTCCTGGTGCGGAGCTTCTACTTCGTCGTTTTCGAGCTGCGCTGGCAGGGCACGACGCCGGGCAAGCGCCTGCTCGGCCTGCGCGTGATCGACCGTGCCGGCGGGCCGCTGCAGGCGCAGTCGGTCTTCGCCCGCAACCTCATGCGCGAGGTCGAGCTGTTCCTGCCCATTCAGCTGCTCCTTGCCGGGTCGGGCGCGACCGGCGTCGACGCGCTGATCCAGCTTCTGATGCTGGTCTGGGTCGGGGTTTTCGTGCTGATGCCGTTCTTCAACCGTGATCGGTTGCGGGCCGGGGATCTCGTCGGCGGCACCTGGGTCGTGAGCGCGCCCAAGGCCAAGCTTCTGCCCGATCTCGCGGGAGACAACAACCGGGCTGTCCAGGCGGCGGGCGTTGCCCCCGCCTCGATCGAGTTCACGGAGGAACAGCTCGCAATCTACGGCATCTACGAGTTGCACACTCTGGAGGAGGTCCTGCGGCGGGACGATGTGAACGCGGCGGCGGCATGGAGCGAGGTCGCCAGCCGCATCCAGCAGAAGATTGCCTGGCAGCCGCCGCCGGCTCTTGCGCCGCCGGAGCCGAAGCCTTTCCTTGAGGCCTTCTACGCCGCGCTGCGCGGGCATCTGGAGCGGCGCATGCTGTTCGGCGTCCGCCGCCGCGACAAGCATGACCGCCCGGAGAACGATACTACTTCGGGACAGGCCAAAAACGACACGGCCTAAGTCGGCATGCGCGTCCCCGGATCAAGTCCGGGGACGGCCGTGACGCCTCGTTACTCCAACAGCGTCTCGAAAAGGTGGGTCTGGGAGGGCGCAATGCCCTCCCATCGCCCGTTCAGTCAAAGACGGCCGCGATCTGCTCGATGTCGACGCCTTCCTTGCTCGACCGCAGAGCGTAGTAGCCGACCGCGACGGCGACCGCCATCAGGGCCGTGAAAAAGGCCTGTACGAGGTAGTCGACGACGATGGCTATCGTTGGGAAGTCGGCTATGCCCGTTCCTCCCCCAACGAACGCACCGGCGCCAAACACCAAGCCGATGAGCCCGCCGATGACGAGTGCAAGAATCAGCAACAGGACATAGATGGCGAGGACGCGCCAACGAAAGCCTTTCGTCAGCTGGCGGCTGCGTCCCAGGCTTGCGGTGATTCCCGGCCGCTCGATCACGGCCACCGGGATTGCCACCCAGAGCATCGTGAACACGATGATCCCGGGGATGAGCAAAAGCAGCGACGCGAACCCCACCAGAAGAAAGACAAGGATGGAGATGACGATCACGGGAAACACCGTGGCCAAGCCGCGCCGGAGGCAGTCCCCGAAGCTCGCGCGCTGTCCTCTCAAATCCTGCACGGTGCCGAAGACCAAGGCCGCCGTGGCGACGTTATAGAGCAGGATCTGGAGCAGGAATCCCGCAAAGGTCGTGAAAACGAGAGATGTGGCCATGTCCGGGGACATGCCTCCGCTCGCGTCGAGTTCGCTGACCGACGGGGTCGTGATCAACGAAAAAACGAGCAAGGGGCTGGTCACGACCAGGGTCAGCAAACCGAAGGGAACGATGTTGCGGAAAAGGATCGCGAACGCCTCGATAATGATCTTCCCGATCCGGAACTCGGGCGCGGTGGTGGCACCGGCCAGGGTGGCGCCGGGCATTGTGGTCTCGGCCATGCTGCTCTCCTCCTTCAGCGGCCAAAAACGCCCTTGGCCGGTTGCCGCGGGCGTCGCGTCGCCACTATAGCGCGTGAAACCCCTTAAGAATATTAGGGAATTTCCCAATTGAGCCCGAGATTCAATCAAACACCTTGGCGATTTCCTCGATGCTCACGCCTTCCTTGGCCGCTCGGATCGTGTAGTAGCCGACAGCGGCGGCGACGGCGCTGACGGCGATCAATATGAGATCCACCGCAATGGCCACCACAGTGATGGCGACCGGGATACCGCCCCTTTCGCCCTCTTCCACCATGGCTTGGAGCATTCCAAATAGTCTTTGCGAAATCACGTACACAACCCACGGAATGAGGATCACGATGAAGATCCGCCACCTCTGACCTCTTGTGAGTTGAATACTTCGCCTGATGCTGGCGAAGACGCCGGGTCTTTCGACGACGGCAACCGGAACGGCCAGCCAGAACATACAGATGAGTATCATGATGGGTGCCGACACAGCCAGAGCCATCACCAAGAAATACCAGAGTGCACCCGTTAGAAAATCATCCAGGACCGCGAAAACAACAAGTGAGGTCAGGGCGACCGCGAGGATCGCTGTCCAAGTTACCGCGACGACCCCCAGGACGCCGGGAATGCGGGCGAAGCCGCGCCCGATACAGTTTCCGAATGTGGCCGGTTGGCCACGCAACGCCTGGACGCTGCCGTGTATCAGGGTGGCCGTGACGAGATTGTACGAAAGGAGGAGCGAACCGAGGACAGCGAACGCAAGAAGCAAATACATGTCGACTGATGATGGGGCGTATTGTGAATCCTCGCGGCGAAACGCCAAGAAGGCGAAAACACAGGCGCCGAAGGGGGCCATCATTACGACGGTGAGAAGTCCGAATGGCACGATGTTTTGAATCAAAATCGAGATCGAAGACTTCAGCACCACACCGATCCGAAACGTGTGGGCTGTGGCTTCAGCCATTCTGCTTTTCTCCTTCAGGGTCCAAACCGCCCCCGGTGGGTTGCCGCGCCGGCCGCGTCTAGCGTTGCCCTGGCAGCCCGATCTGCCCGTCTTCGAGATAGTTGTTCAGATTGTCGAGGATCGCGGCCTCGATCATCGGGCTGGTGTTGATCCAGTCGGTCAGCAGCTTGGCGAGCAATGGCGGCAGACCGGCGACATGGGCGACCCCGGGATGGGCCTGGACCGCCCTGCCCTGCTCGAACCAGACCGTGGGCGCTGCCGTGAAGGCGACCGGTATGGGCTGCTTCTCGGTGACGAGGACGCAGTCGCCGGCCTGCGGTGGAACGTCGAGCACATCGGGCGCCAGCAGCGCGTCGAACGCCTCCTTGCGCGCGAGATCGACCTCGACGGTGCATCGGGCGTCGAGGAAAAGCCCGCCGGTGAGCGCCTGGAAGTCCTGGCGCGCGGACTCGTCGAGGATATAGCTGACCGAGCAGGCGACCCGCTCCGCCTCGGGGTCGTTGAGGGCCTGGATGCAGGCCGCCTCGCCGCTTGGCGGCTGAGCGGCCGAGGGGGTGGCCGCCACGGCGGCCAAAACAATGAAGATCTTGGATATGGATCGTCGCCAGACCGGCATTCGCTCTGTAAAGCGTACCTCGCGATTCCGAAGGCTGTGCGGCGCCAGGATCATGGGGCGGCACCTCTCATTCGCGGATTGTGACAGCCGGTATCACGGTGTCGGCGGTTATGTTTCATAACATTGACGTTTTGACGCAAGATTCCCCCTTTTTGTCGTCATGTTATTACACAGTCATGGTTTCCTATCGTGTGTACGCGCTATGCGCGTAGGGAGGTACTTGGGAGAAACCGAACGAGAAACGGCGATCTCCGCCCCTGGCCCTTCGAGGTCCTTCTAATGGACGTCAGTCTGGAACGTATGTAAGGCCGTCGCATGGATCAATCGATACCATCGACCAATGGGGCGCGCTCTGATGGCAAGCAGAATGTTTGGAGACGGGAAATGAAAGTTCTGAAAAACATGCGTATCAGCGTCAAGATCGCCGGCGGGTTCGGCATCGTCCTGGTGCTGCTGTTGGCCATCGGAGGCGTCGGCGTCTGGAGCCTGCGCGGCACTGGCGAGACCTTCGCCGAATACCGTGGTCTGGCCGGTCAAACCAACGGCGTGGGGCTTATCCAGGCGAACATGCTCATGACCCGCATGGGCGCGAAGGACTTCGTGCTGAACGGCACGCGGGAGAGCGTCGACGTCGTGAACGAGCGGGCCGCCGAAACGCTGGGCGTCATCGAGGAAACGCGGGAGTTGGTCACGGCGCCGGAGCAGCGGGAGGTCATCGATCTGATGGCGGCCGAGCTCCAGGAATACATCATGGCGTTCGATGAGATCACCAACCTTCAGGCCGTGCGCAATCAGATGGTGGGCTTTCTCGACACCGCCGGCCCTCAAATGGAGAGCAAGCTGACCGAGATCATGCAAGGCGCCAATGACGACCTTGACCCGACGGCCCTCTACGAAGCCGGTATGGTTCTCCGCAACTTTCTTCTGGCGCGGCTGTATATCAATGAGTTCCTCCTCTACAATGAGCAGGCGGCCTTTGACAGCGCTCGCAAGGAGTTCGAGGCGTTCTCGGACTCGGTCAGCACGATGCATGAGGGCCTCAATAACCCCGCCCTCCAAAAGCTCGCCCGGGAGGTGATCGTACTGGCCGGAAGGTACACCGCGACCTTCGAAAGCGTGTTTGAAACGGTCAATCAGCGTAACGAGATCATCACGGGCACCCTCGACCGCATCGGTCCGGAGATCGAGCAGCAGGTCGAGGACACCAAACTGTTCATCAAGGACCGTCAGGACACGTTGGGCAGCGAGGCGACCACCGCGGCCCGCCAAGCGCAGGCGATCATGTTCGTTGTTGCGATGGCCGCCCTGATTCTGGGCGCTGCCTCGGCCACCCTCATCGGCTTTGGGATAACGCGTCCCATCGGCGCCATGACAGCGGCCATGCGGCGCTTGGCGGACAAGGATCTCGGCGTCGAGATTCCCGCCACCGACCACAAGGACGAGGTCGGCGAGATGGCTTCGGCTGTCCAAGTCTTCAAGGACAACATGATCGAGGCCGAGCGTCTGACACAGGAGCAGCGCAAGGAGCAGGAGGCACGGGCCAAGCGGGCCGAGCATATCGAGAGCCTGTGCAACGCGTTCGACGCTGCCTCGTCCGAGGCCGTGAAGTCGGTCGCCACGGCGGCCTCTCAGATGCAGTCTTCCTCCGAATCGATGTCCGCCACCGCCGAGCAGACCACGCGGCAGTCCTCGGCCGTGGCCGCCGCCTCCGAGCAGGCCTCGACCAATGTCCAGACCGTCGCCACCGCCGCCGAGGAGCTCTCGGGCTCGATCGCCGAGATCGGCCGCCAGGTCGGTCAGGCCTCCCAGATCGCCTCGGGCGCGGTCCAGCAGGCCAGCGACACCAACGCCAAGATCCAGGGCCTGGCCGAGGCCGCCCAGAAGATCGGCGAGGTCGTCGAGCTCATCACCGACATCGCCGACCAGACCAACCTCCTGGCCTTGAACGCCACCATCGAGGCGGCCCGGGCCGGCGACGCCGGC
>JANQJG010000203.1 GCA_028281785.1 Rhodospirillales bacterium | reverse complement strand
GCTACCCCCGGTCGCGGAGCAGCCGCGATTTCTGGCGCTGCCAGTCGCGGTCCTTGATCGCCGCGCGCTTGTCGTAGCGATGCTTGCCGCGCGCCAAGGCGAGCTCGACCTTGGCCCGCCCCCGGGGATTGAAATAGACGGAGAGCGGCACGAGGGTCATGCCCTCGCGCTGCACGGCGCCCAGCAGGCGCGCGATCTCCCGCCGATGGAGGAGCAGCTTGCGGTCGCGCCGGGGCTCGTGATTGAAGCCGGAAGCCGATTTGTATTCGGGAATGAAGGCGTTGAAGAGGAACAGCTCGCCATCGCGGCCGCCGGCATAGGACTCATTTATGCTGCCCTGGCCGAGCCGGAGCGCCTTCACCTCGCTGCCGGCGAGGACGACGCCAGCCTCGAAGGTCTGCTCGATGAAATAGTCGTGGCGCGCTTTGCGGTTGCGCGCCACCACATGGCCGGTGGGCTGGTCTTTCTTGCGAGCCATTGGACCGTCATCTTCGCCAAGACAACTAGTTCAGCAGCCCGGCCGACTGCATCGCCGCACGCACCCGCTGCTTGCTCGTCTCGGCAATCTCGCAGATCGGAAGCCGGGCTTCCGGGCTGCACTTTCCGAGCAGGCTCGCGGCGTATTTCACCGGGCCGGGACTGGTCTCGCAGAACATCGCGTCGTGCAAGGGCATGAGCCGGAGCTGCAGATCCATGACCGTTTTGAGGTCGCGCTCCCCCCAGGCCCGCTGCATATCGGCGCACATGCGCGGGGCGACATTGGCGGTGACCGAAATACAGCCCTGACCGTCCCCGGCCAGCAGCTGCACGGCGGTCGCGTCCTCGCCGGAGAGGATGCAGAAGTCGGGACCGCAGGCGAGCCGGGTCCGCATCGGCCGCGCCAGATCGTTGGTGGCGTCTTTGACGCCGACAATCCGGGGCAGCTCTGCCAGCCGCGCCATGGTCTCCACGGTCATGTCGACGATGGAACGCCCGGGAATGTTGTAGATGATGATTGGGATCTCGGCGGCGTCATGAATCGCCTTGTAGTGGCGGTAGAGGCCTTCCTGCGTGGGTTTGTTGTAATAGGGCGTGACCACCAGGACCGCGTCCGCGCCGGCCTTCTGGGCATGTTCGCTGAGCATGACCGCTTCGCGGGTGGAGTTGGACCCGGCGCCTGCGATCACCGGCACACGGCCCGCCGCCGCCTCGATGCAGAGCTCGACGACCCGCATATGCTCCTCATGGCTGAGGGTCGGCGATTCGCCCGTCGTGCCGCAGGGCACGAGCCCGTCGGTTCCCTCCTCGATCTGCCAATCGACGAAGGATCTGAAGGCCGCCTCATCGACCGCGCCGTTTTCGAACGGCGTGATCAGGGCAACCAGGGATCCCGTGAACATCCTTTATTCCCTTCTTTCGCCACCACCTGGATCGTCACGGAACATAAACCCAAGCCAAGAAAGCGGCAACCCACGGAGAATCACGCGGAAAATTGATCGAATTCAGGGGCTTCCCGCCTTGAGAGAACCGTCGAGAATGCGTACAGTTTACGCCGATGCCGAAGCTCGCCCCCCCGGCCCGGCGGTCCGCGCCGTCGTCATCCCCGTTGTCGATTCCGCGCTTGGCGCGGGTCGTTCTTCTTTGGGCGGCCGTCATGATGGCGATCGCCAGCCCCCTTCGGGCGGAAGATGGGGGTGGACTCCTGTCCCCAGAGGACCGGAGCAAGGCGGAGACGGCGTTCAAAGCGGTGGAGGCCGACGATTGGAGGGCCGTTCGGCGGTTGGCCGGCGACGTCCGGGATCCGGTTCTCGCCGATATCCTGCGCTGGATCGACATGACCCGGCCCGGGACCGATGCCCCCTTCAACGATATCGCGGCGTTCCTTCTGAGAAACCCTCAATGGCCGGGAAAGTCGGCGATGCGGAGCCGGGCCGAGGAGGCGATGCCGACGGCGTTGCCGCATGACGAGGTTCTGGCCTGGTTCAACAGCCATCCCCCGGTCACCGCGGAGGGCCGTATCCGCCGAATCGCCGCCCTGTTCGGAACCGGGCAAACGGAAAACGCCCGCGGGGAGGTTCGCAAGGCCTGGATCGAGGGGAACTTCGGGAAGCGCCAGCAGCAGGATTTCTATCGCCGCTATCGGCGCGCGCTTACGCCGGAGGATCATCGGAAGCGGGTCGACCGCCTGATCTGGGAGGACCGCTATTGGCCGGCCCGGCGCATGCTGGCTCTGCTCGACCGCGACTGGCGGAAGCTGGCCGAGGCACGCCTCAAGCTGATGCGGAAGGACGGCGGCGTCGACAAGGCGATCGCGGCGGTTCCCCAGGTCCTCAAATCCCACCCGGGACTGATCTACGAACGTGTTCGCTGGCGGCGGCGGAAGGGCCGGCACCTGTCCGCGCGAGAGCTCCTGGAAGACCTGCCGCCCGATCTTGTACGACCCGACAAATGGTGGTCCGAACGCTCGATCCTGGCGCGGGACGCCCTTCAATCGGGCCATATCTCCGAGGCCTACCGAATCGCCAAGGAGCATGGACTCATCCCCGAGGCCGGCCTGATCGGCCCGTTCGCCGAGGCGGAATGGCTCGCGGGATGGATTGCCCTGCGGTTTCTGCAGGAGCCGGGGGCCGCCATGGACCACTTCGTCGCGATGCATCAGGCGGTGCGCTTTCCCATCAGCCGATCCCGGGCCGCCTATTGGAGCGGCCGGAGCGCCGAGGCCATGGAGATCCCGCGGCTCGCCGACCTCTGGTTCGAGGCGGCCGCGAGGTATCCGACGACCTACCACGGACAGCTTGCCGCCCAGCGCCTCGATCCCGGCGGCGGGCTCAACCTGCCGCCCGTTTCCGTCCCCGGCGACCTGGAGGAAAGGGCGTTCGCCAAGCATGAGCTGACGCGCGCGGTCAACATCCTCGCGTCCGTCGGTGGAGATGAACACCTCCGGCCCTTTCTCATCCGCCTGAGAGCGACCTCTGACGAGCCGACCTGGAAAGCCTCGACGGCAGCCTTGGCGTTGGAGATCGACCGGCCCGACCTCGCCATCCACATCTCGAAGATCGCCAGCCGGGCCGGGCATGAGTTGATCGACACCGGTTACCCGATCATTGAAGTTCCTCCACCGGGGACGGCCGAGACGGGCCCCGATGTGGAAGCCCCGCTGGTTCTCGCGGTTGTCCGTCAGGAAAGCGCCTTTCGCATGCAGGCCCGAAGCCGGGCCGGAGCCCGCGGCCTGATGCAGCTGATGCCGCGCACCGCCCGGATGACAGCCAAGCAACTGAAGCTGAAATACGAGCGGGCGCGGCTGACCGCGGATGCCGAGTACAACCTGCGTCTCGGCCGCGCCTATTTGGGCGAGATGATCGAACGCTTCGACGGCTCCTATGTTCTGGCCCTGGCGGCCTACAATGCCGGTCCCTCTCGCGCTGTCGAATGGATCCGGAAGTACGGCAACCCGCAGGACACGGACGTGGACGTGATCGACTGGATCGAGACCATTCCGTTTCTCGAAACCCGAAACTATATCCACAGGGTGATGGAGAACCTTCAGGTCTATCGAGCGCTCCTGGCGACCACGGATATCGCTTTGGCCCTGGAACGCGACCTTTATCGATGACGCCCGGATCAATTGGTTGACCCGGACGGCATGTTCGACGCATAAGACGCGACTCCGCCTCGAAGCTTCAAAAAGGAGCATTCGCGAAATGACTCCACCCCGCCCGTCCTCCACCAACCCGCCAGGTTGCCTGCGCGACGCCGTGGACGCCTGCGTGTTCGATGCCTATGGCACGGTCTTCGACCTCGGCTCGGCGTTCGCACGCTGCCGGGATTCGCTCGGAAACAAAGTCGGGCCGCTGCTGGCCATGTGGCGATCGAAACAAACAACCTACACCTGGCTGCGAAGCCTGATGGGCGAACATGTCGATTTCTGGCATGTCACGGGGAACAGCCTCGATTCCGCCATGGCCGCGATGGGCATCCGGGGCGACGCCCTGCGCTCGCGCCTGATGTCGGTGTGGTTTCGCCTCGACGCCTTTCCCGAGGTCAAGAAGGTGCTGCCGGGGCTGCGCAAGGCCGGCCTCAAGACCGCGATCCTCTCAAACGGATCGCCCACCATGTTGACGGCGGCGGTGCGCAGCGCGGGCCTCCACGACCTTTTGAGTCATGTGATCTCGGTCGATGCCGCCAACGTGTTCAAGCCGCATCCCCAGGCCTATCAGTTCGGCGTGGACCAGCTGAACCTGCCGCCCGAGAAAATCTGCTTCGTGGCCTCGGACCCGTGCGACGCGGCGGCGGCCACGAGCTTCGGCTTTCGCACCGTCTGGCTCAACCGCGACCGCCGGCCGCCGGAGCATCTGCCGAGGCGCCCGGAGTTCGAGATCGGCAGCGTTAAGGAGCTTCCCGCTCTGCTCGGAATTTAGAGCACTTCGACGATGGGCCCGGACGACGACGGATCAGACAGTTTTCGTGAACACGTCTACAGCGCTCAGGACGGCCTACGGCTTTATTACCGGGAATACGGGCCCAGTCGGGGGGACAGGCTGCCCGTCCTCTGCCTGCCCGGGCTGACCCGCAACTGCAAGGATTTCGACGATCTTGCCCGCCATCTGGGGCGGGAGCGGCGGATCCTCTGCCCCGACTATCGGGGCCGCGGCCGCTCCAGCTACGACCGAAATTGGCGCAATTACGGACCCCGTGGCGTCCTGGACGATCTGCGCCATCTTCTGACCGCCACCCACGTCCATGATTTCGTCGTCATCGGCACCTCCTTCGGCGGCGCCCTGGCCGCGGCACTGGCCGTTGTGATGCCCTGCGCGGTCCGCGGCGCGATCATCAACGACATGGGTCCCGAACTCGAGCGGACCAACCTCCATCGAATGCTGAAGCATGTCGGTGACGACAATCCGATGCCGGACTGGCCGACGGCGGTCCAGCGACTGCGTACCGCCCTTCCCGGCCTTCCGGCGCATAGTGAGGAGGATTGGCTGAAGGCCGCGCGCAATACGTACAGGGAGGTGCACGGGCAGATCAGACCCGACTGGGATATCGCGATTGCACGGCTGATTCCGGGGATGGTCGAGGAGAGCGTGGATCTCTGGGCTCTGTTCCGCGCCCTCGCGCGGGTGCCGATCCTCGCCGTGCGGGGCGAGAAATCGGAGATTCTAAGCGCGCGCGCCCTGGAGCGTATGGCCGACGCCCTTCCCGGTTTGATCCCCGTCACCGTGCCCGAGGTCGGTCATGCGCCCGACCTCGCGGCCCAAAACGTCCAAGGAAAAGTCGATGGCTATCTCGCCCAATTCTGATCTTCCCGGCATGGATGACATCCGCGACGCCGCCGAGCGCCTGCGCGGCCACGCCGTCGAAACCCCGCTGCTGGAGTCGCCGTTGCTCAACGACAAGCTGGGCGGCCGGCTGCTGCTGAAGGCCGAGGTCCTGCAGCGAACGGGGTCCTTCAAATTCCGCGGCGCCTTCAACCGGATCTCGCGCATCGATGCCGGAATCCGCGAAAAAGGGGTCGTCGCCTTTTCCTCCGGCAACCATGCCCAGGGTGTCGCGGCTGCGGCCCGCCAACACGACATTTCCGCCGTGATCGTCATGCCGAGCGACGCACCCGCCCTCAAGATCGCCAACACGCGCGCGCTCGGCGCGGAGGTTGTGCTCTACGATCGGAAGACGCAGAGCCGCGAGGAGCTGGGCGAGGCCATCGCCGGCGAGCGGGGACTGACCCTGGTGCGCCCCTATGACGACTTCCACGTGATCGCCGGCCAGGGCACCGCCGGGCTTGAGCTCGCCATGCAGGCGAAGGCCATGGGGGCGCCGCTCGACGCCGTGCTGGTTCCGGTTTCCGGGGGCGGACTGATGGCCGGCTGTGCCCTGGCCATCGGCGACCTCTCGCCCGGCACGGAGATGTACGCGGTCGAGCCCAAGGCCTATGACGACACGGCCCGTTCGCTGGCGACCGGTGAAAGACAACGGATTGCCGACGGCGCCCATTCCATCTGCGACGCGCTGCAGGTCCATACCCCCGGCGAACTGACCTTCGCGATCAACGCGAAGCGGCTGAGCGGCGGACTCACCGTCACGGACGAGCAGGCCATGACCGCCATGGCCGAGGCCTTCACCTATTTCAAGCTGGTCATCGAACCCGGCGGCGCGGTCGCGCTCGCCGCCGTGCTCACGGGCGCACTGCCCGTCCGGGGCCGAACGGTCGCCGTTGTCGCATCCGGTGGAAACGTCGATCCCGACCTGTTCCGCAGCGTGCTGGACCGGCCGGGCGCGGAAGAGGCTTCCTAGGGCGTAGACTCATAACGCTTTGATCCAGATACGCAGTGATGCGAGTTTGATTGCGGCGAGGAAGTTGTCTGGGTTTTTGTCGTATCGTGTCG
>JANQJG010000198.1 GCA_028281785.1 Rhodospirillales bacterium | reverse complement strand
GATCAGATTCACGCGATTAAATGGTATTGTAGGGCGATTCCATTTAATCGCGATCCGATCTAGGGCGCTTGCGGACACCACGGAACGAGGCCCGAATTGCCCACTCCCGCCGCCGGGCTTATGATGTCCGGCGGTGAACTCCGCATACGAGGGCCGTTGGGAGGCGATGAAGCAGTTTCTGATACCGGTTTTGGCGTTGGCGCTGATGCTCGGCGCCTCCCGCGCGTGGGCGCAAAACAGCCAGCGTATCGCGGCCGTCGTCAACGACGACGTGATCTCGGTCTACGATCTCGAAACACGCCTGTCATTGGTGATCAAGACGTCGCAATTGCCGGACCGCCCGGAGGTCAAGCGCCGTATTGCTCCGCAAGTCCTCCGGCGGCTCATCGACGAGCGCATACAGATGCAGGAGGCGCGCCGGCTGGACATCGAGGTTACCGAGGCCGATGTCGAGGGGGCCCTGAACCAAATCGCACGCCAGAACAACGTGCCCAACGACCGCTTTGACGAATTCTTGCGGGCAGAAGGCGTCGATAAACTTGCCCTGGTCAACCAGATCGAGCCCGAGATCGCCTGGGGAAAGGTCGTCAGTCGCCGGCTTCGTCCATCGATCCGCATCGGTGACGAGCAAATCGAGGAAGCGCTCGCCCGCCTCAAGGCCAGCGAGGGCCAGCCCGAGTACCGATTGGCCCAGATCTTTCTGAGGGTCGACAACCCCACCAATGAAAGCGAGGTCCGGCAGCTCGCCGAGCGCCTGCTCGAACAGCTCCAAGCAGGTGCCAGTTTCGCCGCGCTCGCCCGGAGCTTTTCACAGGACGCCTCGGCGGCGAATGGCGGAAGTCTCGGCTGGATCCGGCAAAACGAAGTGCCGACCGATCTGCGCGCGCCCTTGGCAGATCTCAACCCGGGAGAGATCGCGGGCCCGATCCGCACCCTCGGGGGCTTCTATATCCTCTTTTTACGTGATCAACGCGCGGCCCGCGGCATCGACCTGCCCGAGGTGACGGTCGAGATGCAGCAACTGTTCCTTCCGCTCGGGGACAACACAGCGGAGGCGGATATCGCCCGGCAAACCGAACAAGCACGCGCGCTTGGCGCCCAAGCCAACAGCTGCGAGGACATGGAACGGATTGGCGGCGAGCTTGGAACCCCGATGTCGGGAACCCTGGGCGTGCTGACCGTCAACTCCCTGCCACCGGTCCTTCAAAACGTCGTGCGCGGATTGGAGATCGGGCAGGCGAGCGAGCCGGTCCGCATCGATGCCGGTGTCGTCGTTCTGATGGTTTGCCGGCGCGAGGGCGGCGATATCGACGAAGGGGTACGCCGACGCATCGAGAACATGCTGGTGATGCAGCGCATGGATATAGCCGCCCGGCGCTATCTGCGCGACCTGCGGCGCGCCGCCTTTATCGACGTACGAATGTAGGTAGGACGGACATCCGGGATCGAGGAGACGGGCATGCTGCCACTGGCGCTCACGATGGGCGAGCCGGCTGGAATCGGCGGCGAAATCACCCTGAAGCTTTGGTCCCGACGCGATCGTGCCACGCCCGTCTTCTTCGTGGTCGATGACGCCGACAGGCTTCGGGATTTGGCACAAAGGCTAGGGCTCGACGTTCCGGTCTCGATCATCGGGGCGCCGGCGGAGTCCTTCGAGTGCTTTCCGTCGGCCCTACCGGTTTTGCCGCAACGGCTCGCGGCACCGGCGATTCCCGGCCAGCCCGACCCGGCCAACGGGCCCGCCACCCGCGCGGCGATCGAGCGGGCCGTCGCTTTCGTCCAGGCCGGCGAGGCGGCCGCCATCGTGACGAATCCGATCCACAAGAAGACTCTCTACGCGGCTGGCTTTTCCTACCCTGGACATACCGAGTTCCTTGCCGCGCTGGCCGGGATCGAAACCCCGCCCGTGATGATGCTGGCCTGCCCCGATCTTCGGGTCGTGCCGGTCACCGTGCATGTCAGCTTGGCCGATGCGCTCAAGACCCTATCGACGGAGGCTATTGTCGAGACGGCCCGGATCACGGCGGACAGCCTGACCGAACACTTTGGCATCGCGCGCCCACGTCTGGCGGTTGCCGGCCTCAACCCCCACGCAGGAGAGGACGGCTCGATGGGCCGCGAAGAGATCGAGAGGATCGCACCGGCGATCGCCGAACTCCGGCGACAAGGTGTGGACGCCTTCGGCCCGGTGCCCCCCGACGCCCTGTTCATACCGAGGGCAAGACGGGGCTATGACGCCGCCGTCTGCATGTATCATGATCAGGCGCTCATCCCGTTGAAGGCGCTCGACGTCGACGGCGGCGTCAACGTCACGCTCGGCCTTCCGTTCATCCGCACCTCGCCGGATCACGGAACCGCCTTCGACATCGCCGGCACCGGCAGAGCCTCGGAATCGAGCCTTCTGGCGGCCATCAGGATGGCGCGCGACATGGCTGACCGTCGACCGGCATCCGCGACTGGAAGGGAAGCGTGAGCAAGGCCAACGGTTTGCCGCCCCTGCGCGAGGTCATTGCCCGCCACGGGTTGAACGCCCGTCGCGGTCTGGGCCAGCATTTCCTGCTTGACGGCAATCTCTGCGACCGGATCGCGCGAGCCGCGGGCAACCTGTCGCAAACCCATGTGATCGAGATTGGCCCAGGCCCGGGCGGACTTACCCGTTCCCTGCTCCAGGCGGGCGCCGGCGAGGTGATCGCCGTCGAGAAGGACCGGCGGTGCGTCGACGCGCTCGAAGAGCTGGCCGACGCCTTCGGCGGCCGGCTGAAAATCGTCGAGGCCGACGCGCTGAAAGTCGATGTCGCGACGCTCGCGGCCCGGCCGCGGCGTATCGTCGCCAACCTGCCCTACAACGTCGCGACGCCGCTGCTCATCGGCTGGCTCCGGCGAATCGATGCCTTCCAGAGTCTGACCCTGATGTTCCAGCGCGAAGTCGCCGAGCGTCTTGTGGCCCGGCCCCGGAGCAAGGCTTATGGGCGGCTCTCTGTGATCACGCAGTGGCTCTGCGAGACCCGCGTTCTCTTCAACGTCGACAAACGCGCGTTTACCCCGCCGCCCAAGGTCGTCAGCACTGTCGTCGCCCTCACTCCGCGGCCCGCGCCGACCGCGCCAGCCGCCTTCGAAACGCTGGAGCGCGTGACGGCGGCGGCGTTCTCCCAGCGTCGCAAGATGCTGCGCAGCAGCCTCAAGGGCCTGGACATTGACCTGGAGGCGCTCCCCATCGAGCCAACCGCCCGGGCCGAGGAGCTGGACGTTCAGGACTTCTGCCGCTTGGCGCGGGCGGTGGCAGAGAGAACTCCAGCCGGATAACTCAATCACTAGAGCATGTCTCTGGCAGGAAGTGCCTTTGCCCTCAGCCCTTTGGCATGTGTCAATTTTGCAACGAAATCGGCTATTTTGTGCCAGAACTGTAACGTAAAAAAAGCGGATCGCGGGAACGCCCAACGCTAAGATTCGGCTTGTAGCCCCCGTGACTGTGGCACGCTTGCGATGCCGTGAGAGCGGAGTTTTACTGGGGGGAGGCGGCCGTGATGCGGTTCCTCCGATCACCCTGGTGGGGCCGACGGCTTGGACGGCCAAGCCGTGGATGGGTGTTTCCGTGGCCGGTTGGATCGGGTTTTCGGTCGGAGCCGGACGGAAACAGCGGACCCCGCGGGTGATGTTGGGCCTCTCCCGACAGAAAGCGCCCCTCAGCAGTTACGGGCTTACGGGTAGGGAACTACGGACATGTCGCCGGGTGTTGGTGTCCCCACTCGGCCCCATGAGCAAGGGTTGAGATCCCGGCGACATGTCCACTTTTTTGTTGATCGTGAAAAAGTCCCTCGCCTTTGGCTCGGTGACCTTTTCCCCGGTTTTGAGTGGCCAAATCCGCCCTTGAGGCGGCTCTGCGGGCGGATTTGA
>JANQJG010000227.1 GCA_028281785.1 Rhodospirillales bacterium | reverse complement strand
TGGCGCCGCCGGCTCATCACAATCCTCCTTCACTGAGAAGAACCGTGAATCACAATCCAACACATCTTGGAAGAAATTTTATGAGTTTACGGCCTAGTTCTCGGCCTGACGCCCAACCCTGTTAAAAACAGGGGGAAGGGACTTCAAGTAGGCAATCATGGCATTTCGGTCTTCCGGGGTCAGGCGGGATGTAGTATTTGCCACGACTTCCCCCATCTCGCCGCCGACGAAGTCTCCATCTGGAGTCATGCCAAGAGTAAAAAGGGTATCCAGTTCGTCCGCGCTCCACCCTCCGATTCCAGTCTCCAGATCCGGTGTGATGTTGGGAACGATACCCCCTCCCGGCCCTTGCGAGGTTCCGGCGAAGCTATTGCCCTCATCCAGCGCGCCAAACATGTTACGCGGCGTGTGGCACTCCCCGCAATGGCCCATTGCGCGAACGAGATAGGCGCCGCGATTGATCTCGTCCTCCCTCGTCGGGTCTGGAATCAGAGGACCGTTTTCAAAAAAGAGCCATTTCCAGAACGTCATCAGCGCTCGCCAGCCAAAGGGCGGAGACACGTCATGCTCTGTGTTTGGCCGCGGGTGTGCCGGCAGCGAGAAAATATATGCCTTTAGATCACGGATATCGGCGTCCGTCATTCCGGTATAGGACGGGTACGGGAAGACCGGGAAGTAATGGCTTCCATCGGGCGCGACGCCATATCGTAGAGCGACGAGAAACTCGTCGTCGGTCCAATTGCCGATCCCGTGCTCGGGATCCGGCGTGATGTTGGGACCGTAGAACGTGCCAAACGGGGTTTCCAGCTTTCGCCCGCCAGCGAGCAGCGCGCCGCCCTTCGCTGTGTCCGTGTGGCAGGCCGCACACCCTGCCGCATCAAAGATGTACTTGCCACGCTCGACCGAGCCGTCGTCCGCCGAGAACCCCTCCACACCAAACAAGAAGATGGGGCCGGCCAAAAACGGAATGAGGGTTTTGCGGAGCACGGATGAGAGTACGTGGCTTTGTGAAGTGGAGCTGGCCGCCCCATCCCAGGTCACATATAAGGAACAGGTTGCGGCCGGCCCAAGAGCGCTATTTCTTCTGGCGGAATTTCTGGTGGCAGCCGCCGCAGGTCCTTCCGACGGCCGCAAAAGCGGCACCCAAGGCGGCAGAATCGGAGCCGTCCGTGGCCACGAGATTCGCCGACGCGGTTTCGAAATCGGCGACAACCTTGGCAAACTCTTCAGGTTGTTCCCAGACCGCCGGCAAGGCGCCGGTATCACCGACGTCGGATCCGGCGGGGAAGAGATCCTTGGCCATGCGACCGATGGCAGCAATCGATTCCGCGTGAGCGGCCACGTGATCGGGATGGGATACCTGACCCTTAACGATCGCGGCCATTGCTCCCATGTGAGCTCCAAGAGATTTCATAACCGTCTGACGGTACTTCACCGCTGCCTCGTCGGCGAGGGCCGGCGGCGCCAGCACCATCAGACCGAGGAAAAATGCAATCAAGGAAAACAGCAACCTGTCTCTCAACACTCCCCGCATGCCACCTCTCCAAACAAAGTATACCCATCCGATTAACACCCCTCGCCACCACTTATTCCCTAAATAGTCCATCGGGGGCGAGACGCATTCGAAATTCCCCTCTATAAGGGGGGCGGCTAGAGGAATTCCAAGTGCGTGACGAGATGAAACTTGATGGAAGCGCGACGCAGCCCGACGGCGGCGGTATAGCCAGCCCTGGTCGCTTTCGTTCGCTCTGCGTGTTCGCCGGATCGCGTATCGGCTATGATCCCGCCCATCGAGATGCCGCACAGGCGCTGGGAATCCTATTGGCGAAGCGTCGTATCCGCCTAATCTACGGCGGCGGATCGATTGGCCTTATGGGCGTCACCGCAAAGGCCGCCCTGAACAACGGAGGCGAAGTTACAGGGATTATTCCCGACTTCCTGATGAGCCTGGAAGTGGGCGACCCCGGTGTAACGGAATTGATCGTTGTCGACAGCATGCACGCGCGTAAGGCGCTCATGTTCGAGAAGGCGGATGGCTTCGTCGTTTTACCGGGAGGCCTAGGTACAATAGACGAAACCATTGAGATCGCGACCTGGAAGCAGCTTCAGCTGCACAAGAAGCCCATCGTTGTCGTCAATGTTTCGGGGTATTGGGGCGGGCTGGCGTCCTTGTTATCGGAAGTCGTCGAAGGTGGATACGCACATCACGGCATTTCCGGGCTTCTCACCTTCGTCGAGTCCGTGGAGGAAGTCTTTCCTGCTTTGGCCAGCGCATCGCCGCCCAGTCGCGAGGTCCTCACCAGCCATCTTTAGATTGGGCTTGTCGGGTGGCCATCTTCATTCGCAGGAGCTGCCTTAAATGGTATAGTCCCCGCCGGGTCAGTTGCACGTGTTGGACTGGGGAGGATGGCCGTGCGCGATCGTGTGGCATGCGTCGTGCCGTTTATCTGGGGTAGGCGGCTTGGCCGGATGGTTGCTTTTGCTGCGCTCGCTGGCTTGATTGTGGCTGCGCCGTCTGCCTTCGCTCAGGAGGTATCGCCGTCCGAGGGCGATGGCGACAGCACGTACTCGGAAATCCAGAACATGATCGATCAGCTGCAGGGCCGGGTCGACCGCCTGGGCGAGCCTTTGCCACCCGACTCGCTCGAATCGCTGGAGAAGCAGGTCAATGAGGCAATCAACCTGCTGCTCAGCAGGCAGGACGAAAACGTTCTGCTCAGGGACAAGGCGGAAGGCCTCTCAACCGAGCTCGATATGATCGCGGGGGATCGTGAAGAATTGAGCACGGAGCTGGGGCGCCTTACCGACGAACGCGACCGCACGGTTGCGGAACTCCAGGCGCAAATTGCCGATCTGTCCGAGACCCTGAACCTCACCAAGGAGGATCTAGGGGCGCAGTTGGCGGCGATTAGTGGGGAGCGCGAGACCCTTCAAAAGGAGCTGGATGCGGAGCGGAAGAAGGTCGAGGCGGTCTCCCTGGCGGTCGCGGAAAAGCAGAAACAGGTCGACACGCAGTTGGAGGAAAGCGAACTGGCCCTCGAAGAGGAGCGCAGAAAGTTTGAGGCGAGCCAGGAAGAGCTCCAGCTCCTGAACGTTCAGCTCAAAGACGTGCGCGAGAAACTAGCCGTGTTGACTGGAGCCCTCGATGCGTCGGAGACAAAGAACAAAAGGCAACAGAAGATTATCGGCGAACTCGGTGCCCGCCTGAACGAGGCCCTGGCTTCGAAGGTCGAGGAGTTGGCCAGATATCGTTCCGAGTTCTTCGGTCGGCTCAGGCAGGTGCTGGGAGACCGGCAGGATCTTCGTATTGTCGGTGATCGTTTCGTCTTCCAGTCGGAAGTGCTCTTCAATACCGGGGAGGCGACCCTTGAGCCGGGCGGTGAAGAACAGTTGCACCGGCTTGCTGGAACGCTTCAGGAAATCGCCACAATGATACCGAACGACATCGATTGGGTCCTTCGAGTGGATGGGCATACCGACCGGCGGCCCATCAGCACGGTCCGATTCCCGTCCAACTGGGAGCTGTCGACGGCGCGCGCCACGGCGGTCGTCAAATATCTGATCACGGAAGGAATCACGGCAGATCGTCTGGTGGCGGCGGGGTTCGGTGAATTTCACCCTCTTGACGACCGCAACGACGAGATTGCTTTCCGCCGCAATCGGCGTATCGAGTTCAAGCTGACTCAGCGCTGAGAGCTCTTCGATACGAGATGTGCTTCCATACCTCCGATGGAGATGGGCGGGGCCGATATGTTACGCAAAAGGGGGCAAGAGCTTGTCAAGCGCCTGCGGCGCTCCTATCTTGCGCCGGTCCGGGCAACTGAGTTCGCGAGTGATTTCCGGGGCGCACCCCACCGGACATGGTCCACCAACATCTCTGGGAATACTCACCATGTCGAAGATCAAAGTCGTCACCCCCGTCGTGGAACTCGACGGGGACGAAATGACGCGCATCATCTGGGCGTTCATAAAAGAGAAACTGATCCTTCCCTATCTCGACATCGAGCTCAAGTACTTCGACCTCGGAATCGAATATCGTGACGCCACGGACGATCAAGTAACCATCGACGCCGCCAACGCAATCAAGCAGTACGGCGTGGGCGTCAAATGTGCCACCATCACCCCGGACGAGGTCCGAGTGGAGGAGTTCGGCCTCAAGAGCATGTGGCGTTCTCCGAACGGCACGATCCGCAACATCCTGGGCGGGACGGTCTTCCGTCAACCGATCATCTGCAACAACGTTCCAAGGTTGGTGCCGGGCTGGATCAAGCCCATCATCATCGGCCGGCATGCGTTCGGCGACCAATACCGCGCGACCGACTTTCTCGTTCCCGGAAAAGGCAGACTGACCATCCGGTTCGAACCTGAGGACGGCGGCCAGCCCATCGAACATGAGGTGTTTGACTTCCCGGGAAGCGGCGTCGCGCTGTCCATGTACAATCTTGACGAGTCGATTCGAGGATTTGCGCGCGCCTGTTTCAACTATGGGCTCGACCTTGGCTGGCCGGTCTACATGTCGACCAAGAACACGATTCTCAAGGTCTATGATGGGCGTTTTCGTGAGCTTTTCCGACAGGTTTACGAGGAAGAGTTCCGGGAGAGTTTCGAAGCCAAGGGGCTGACCTACGAGCATCGCCTGATCGACGACATGGTGGCGGGCGCGCTCAAATGGGAAGGCGGCTTCGTGTGGGCCTGCAAGAACTACGACGGCGATGTTCAGTCGGACAACGTTGCGCAGGGGTTCGGGTCTCTCGGTCTCATGACCTCGGTTCTGTTGACCCCGGATGGCAAGACGGTGGAGGCGGAAGCAGCGCACGGGACGGTCACCCGGCACTACCGCCTACATCAGAACGGGCAGGAAACCTCGACGAACCCCATCGCCTCCATCTTCGCGTGGACGCGAGGCCTTAGCTATCGCGGCAGATTCGACGGCACACCCGAAGTCGTCAGGTTTGCCGACACTCTCGAGAAGATCTGTGTCGATGCCGTCGAATCGGGTTTCATGACCAAGGATCTCTCGGTCCTCATCGGCCCGAATCAGCGCTGGCTGACGACTCAGCAGTTCCTCGACAAGCTCGACGCGGGACTGAAGGCGGCGATGGCGTGAGACTTCCTTCCGCCTGAAGCCGTATTTCGGAAGCCCGGTCCGGTGACCGGGCTTCCGCCTTCTCGAGGTCCACTCCGCGCTTGATCAGGGAGGAGGGGCAGGGGTTACGGTCGGAGGAAAAGGCCTTTCTCCTTGACGAACGTGGCTTCTTTCCTTTAGTAAACGGCCGCCTCTGAGGTCGTCAGTGCGGCCTCGGACCAGTTTATTTTTGGCAAGGATCGAGTGCGATGGCAAAGCGCTGCGCCCTGACGGGCAAGGGTGTGCAAACCGGCAACAATGTTAGTCACGCCCACAACAAGACACGGCGCCGGTGGTTGCCAAACCTCCAGGCTACCTCCGTGTGGAGCGAGGCGCTGGGTCAAGCTGTGAGGCTGCGTGTCAGCGCGTACGCGCTACGCCTGATTGAAAAGAAGGGCGGGCTCGACGCTTATTTGATGGGGACGCGAGACTCGCTCCTGCCCGCCGAGTTCCGGCGGCTGAAACGCCGCCTTCGCAAGGCGGCGGAGCGGCGGGCCGCCTGAGCCTCGTCTACCGAGTTCCAAGTGGATGAGGCCCGCGATTGCGGGCCTTATGTTTGGCCGGGCGGGAAAATAGAGTGCCGGGCGGCGCCAAGTTCCCATTCCGCCTTAGTAACACTGAAAACACGTATATTGAGCGAACTGAAAAGCTCCTTGGACATCGAATGAACTCAAGCCCACGTCAAGAGCCCGACATCCCGTTGGCGGAGAAGCTCTTCGACGAGCTTCGCCGCAGGACCGCGGACGGACCCGGCGTCACACGAGAAAGCTATGGAGCGGGAGAGCAAGCGGCGCACGACCTGGTTGCAGAGACCGGCAGAACCCTCGGTCTGGAAGTGGAGACCGATCATGTAGGGAATACTTACGTTACCCTGCCGGGTCGGGAACGGTTCGCGCCGAAGATCATTGTCGGATCGCATATGGACTCCGTCCCGCAGGGCGGCAACTTCGATGGGGCCGCTGGCGTCGTTTCCGGACTCGCCGCCCTTTCGGGATTGTTGCGCACCGGGGTCACCCCGGCACGCGATATCAGCGTGATGGCGGTGCGCGCTGAGGAGGGGTGCTGGTTCCCGGAAACATGGCTTGGCAGCCGAATGGCACTCGGCAACCTGCCCGCTGACATATTCGATCAGCTGCGCAGGATCGACACCGGGCTCACCTTGGCTGAGCATATGGCTGATTGTGGGTTCGACCCGCAAACCGTCAGGGAAGGTGCCCCGTGTCTTGATCCGGCAAAGATCGCGTGTTTTCTGGAGGTGCACATCGAGCAGGGGCCTGTCCTGGCCGCGGAGGGCTTCCCTATCGGGATAGTCCAGGCGATTATGGGTGGGCCGCGCTACCGCGACGCCCGAATCCTCGGTACCTACGCGCATGCCGGCGGTGCGCCGCGCATGTACCGTCACGATACCGTCGCCGCGCTTGGCCAATTCATCACGGAAGTCAACGCGTTTTGGAAGGAGCTGGAACGTGATGGTCGCCATACCGTATTCACGTTCGGGACTGTCGCGACCGATCCGGCGCTGCACAGCTTCAGCCGCGTTCCGGGCGAAGTGCGGTTCTGTTTGGACGCCCGCGGTTGCGACGACGCCTCAGTGAGATCCATTCGAGAGACCGTGGCTTCGCTGGCGCGGACGGTAGAACAACAGCACGGCGTCAGCTTCGCTTTCGGTCTCGATTCCGGTCCGGCCGTCCTTCCCATGGATGAGGGACTGAAGGATCTCCTGGCAGTGATTGCGGAGCGCCGTGGTGTTCCGTTCAAGAAGATGTCAAGCGGAGCGGGGCACGACGCGGGTGCATTCATCGAATGCGGTGTGCCAACGGCCATGCTTTTCATTCGCAACGAAAACGGCAGTCACAATCCGAACGAGGCGATGGACCTTTCAGACTTCGCGGAAGCCACGCGCGTTCTGACCGATTTTCTCGTCGAGTACCGTTAGACTGCTGTCTAGGGTCTGTTGAGATTCATCGACCATGTATTGCTGCGGTACAAGCGTAGATCATAGCTGAGAAGTTACGGTCGGTTTTCTCGCAGCGCATGGCGAT